>DASSKC010000111.1:0-3298 GCA_035690885.1 Oleiagrimonas sp.
AAACCGGCACATCGGCATAGACCTGGCGCATGCGCACCCGGCGACGGCCATGCTCGAGCGCGACCGTTTCCGCCGCCACCAGCTCGCTGCCGGCCGGCAAATGCAGTTGCGCCGGCAGGGCTGCCGCCGACACCGGCCCCATACCCTCGACGTGGACGCTGGCTGAACTCATGGCCATGGCCGGGCCCAGTACACCCATCCAAGCCCCGACCAACACCACACCAACCCATTGCTTTGGCAACATGTTCACCCTCCCGAGGAGCTTGGGCGGTGGAAATCTGCCGGGCTGCAAAAGCGCCTCGACAGTTCCTGCGGCCCAAGCTCCGAGCACGAAAATGCCCGCCATGGTCCCCACCGTGACGGGTTTCGGCGTGTCGCAGTGCCGTGCGCCACACATAGCAAATGGCACCGGAACAATCACTAGGAATTTTTCGTAAAAATCATCGCCGCAACGCAAGACACATTTGGCGACATGACCGCCGCTACCTCATCATGTTCCGATGCAAGCCGCCTCCTCCTTGCCCCGAAACGTCCGCCTGCTGATCGGCATGCGTGCGGCGCGCAGCCTGGGCCAGGGTGCGATGGTGGCCGCGTTCACGCTGTACCTGCACGCGCTGGGCTGGTCGGGCACGGCCATCGGCGCGGTACTGATGGGCGCGCTGCTGGTCGGCGCGGCGATGACCATGGCGGTCGGGCCGCTCAGCGATCGCGGCGGGCGGCGCTGGTTTCTGATCGCCTACGACGTCCTGCAGGTGGGTGCCGCGATCACCGCCATGATGACGACCACGCCGTGGTTGCTGGTGACCGCCGCGGTGCTGGGCGGCTTTGGCCGTGGTGCGAACGGTTCGGCCGGGCCGTTCGCGCCCATCGAACAAGCCTGGTTCGCGATCGAATTGCCGATCGAGCGCCGCGGCGGCGTGTTCAGCCGCAACAGCGCGGTGGGCATGATCGGCATGGCGGTCGGCGCGGCACTGGCCGCCGTGCCACCCTTGATCCTCGGTCACCAGTTCGATCTGGATGGCTACCGCATGCTGTTCGTGCTGCCGCTGATCGGATCGCTGGTGTCGTTGGCGCTGTTGTGGGCCGCGCGCGAACCAATCATCCCGCCGCGCGCCGACGAGACACCGGAAGCCGATTCACGCGAACGACACACGGAAAACCGCCTGCTGCGCCGCCTGGTCGCGGTCAACCTGCTCAATGGCACCGCCATTGGTTTGATCGGACCCCTGATCGCGTTCTGGTTCGCGATCAAGTTCCACCACGGACTGGACACCATCGGCATCGGTCTGGCGGCCGGTTTCGTGCTGGGCGCGGCCGGCGCCGGGCTGGCGGAGCGACTGGCCAAACGCTACAGCGTCATCAACACCATCATTTCGATGCGCGGCATGGGCGTGGCACTGCTGATCGCGATGCCGCTGGCACCGTGGTTCTGGCTGGCCATGGTGCTGTACATGCTGCGCGGCGCCTGCAACCGCGGCACCGCCGGCGTGCGCCAGGCGCTGGCCGCGGGGCTGACCCGCGTCGAGCGCCGCGGCCTGGCCAGCAGCCTGCAGAACATCTCCATCCAGCTGCCGCGCGCAGTCGGCCCGGTCATCGGCGGCGCCCTGTTCCACGCCGGCTACCTGAACCTGCCGTTCTACATCAGCGCGGCGCTGCAGCTGGCCTATTTGATCCTGTACGTGCGCTTCTTCGGCAAGCTGCCGGCGGCGCGGGCGCGCGGGTGACCTACAATCGCCGCAACGTTCTCCGGGAAAGCACGGTTTGGCTCTGGACATCACATGGCGATTGGGACGGCTGCGCCTGCTGTGGCAGGGTGTCTGGCGGCACCTGCGGCGCGAAGGCGTGCGCCGTACCGCGGCAAAAGCCCTGCAACGCATGCAACAACGCGGTGCGCCACCGGTCGCGGCACCCGTGGATCATGCCGAGACAGCGTCCCGGCGTGATGACCGCCCGTGCATATTGATCATTGATGCGGTGATGCCCGACCCGTCGCGAGACTCGGGCTCGCAGCGCCTGTGCAATCTGATGCAGATCCTGGACCAGATGGGTTGGCGGGTGGCGTTCATGCCCGACAACCTGCATGCCACGGCGCCGGAACACGCCATCCTCGATGCATTGGGCGTGCAGACGCTGTGCCGCCCGCATGTGCGCTCGCTGCCCCGCTGGCTGCAGCACGAAAACGTCCATATCAAGGCCGTGATGTTGTGTCGACACTACGTGGCCTCGGCGCACGCGCGGCTGATCCGGCAATACGTGCCAGCCGCCTGCCTGATGTTCGATACCGTCGACCTGCATTACCTGCGCGAACAACGCGCTGCCGAGCACGGTCACCAGGCCCGGCAACTGCGTCGCGCACGCCGGACGCGACGCCGCGAACTGGACCTGGTCCGGCGCTGCGATGTCACCTTCGTGGTCAGCCCGCTGGAGCAGGAACTGCTGGCCCGCGACATGCCCGATTGCGACGTCCGCCTGCTCTCCAACATCCATCGCGTGCAACCGGGCGCGGCCGGTTTCGACAGCCGTGCCGACCTGATGTTCGTCGGCGGCTGGGGTCACCCGCCCAATCGTGATGCCATCGCCTGGCTGGTGCACGACATCATGCCGCTGATCAGGCAACGCTTGCCGAACGCGCAGCTGCACCTGATCGGCGACATGCCATGGGAAGTCCGCCCCGACTTCGAGCAACCGGGTGTGTGCATTCACGGCCGCATACCCGATCTGTCGGCGATGCTGCACCAGTGCCGCGTGGCGCTGGCGCCGCTGCGCTACGGCGCCGGCGTCAAGGGCAAGGTGAACACGGCCATGAGCCACGGCCTGCCGGTGGTCGCCACGAGCGTGGCCGCCGAGGGCATGTACCTGACACACGGCACCGATGTCCTGATCGCCGACGATGCGATGACCTTTGCCGAGCAGGTCGCACGCGCGTACAGCGACCCGGCGCTATGGCAAACGCTTTCCGACGGTGGCATGGAAAATATCCGCCGACACTTTTCGTTTGAAGCGGCACGTCACTGCCTGCAATCGGTTCTGGACGCCGACGCCGACGCGCCAGGCAAGTCCGACTGACACCGCACTCGATAGCCCGCGTCACCACAAACCGGAATCGGCACGCATCCTCCAAACGGCCCATTGCGCCTGGGCGTGCTGCCCACATCATCATAACCGGCGCCCTTCGACCGCAGACGCAGCTCGGTTAGAATGGCCGTTCAATTCCATTCAGGCCACGCCGGCAACGATGCGTGGCAGTCATCCAAGGAACAGCCCATGAAGATTCTGGTCGGTTACAAGCGCGTGGTGG
>DASSKC010000112.1:0-4586 GCA_035690885.1 Oleiagrimonas sp.
GCCCTTCTGGCGAGCCGTGCGATAGGCCTCGATGCGATTGGTTACGCCCAGCTTGCCGATCGCCTCGGACAAATAATTGCGCACGGTGCCCTGTGACAGATTGAGCCGCGCGGCGATGTCGCCGGCCGACTGGCCTTCGCCAGCCAGACGCAATACCTGACGCTCGCGGTCATTGAGCGGATCGGCCTCGGACCACGCTTCCAGTGCCAGTTCGGCATCAATGGCGCGGCCGCCCCGATGCACGGTGCGCAAGGCATCGGCGAGCTTCTCCGCCGGCGCGTCCTTGAGCAGGTAGCCGCTGACGCCGGCATCGAGCGCACGCCGCAAAAATCCCGGCCGCGCGAACGTGGTGACGATGACCACCTTGATCGGCAGTTCATGCCGCTGCACGCGTTGCGCCAGCTCCAGCCCGGTCAGTCCCGGCATCTCGATGTCGGTGACCAGCACGTCCGGTTGCAGGCGTTGCAACTGCCGCCAGGCGGACTCGCCATCGGCCGCCGAGCCAAGGACCTCGATGTCCGATTCCAGGCTCAGCAATGCCGAGAGGGCACCCAGCACCATGGTCTGATCTTCGGCAAGCAGGACCTTGATCACGAGCGATCTCCGATTTGCGACGTCATGGTCACAACCTCAGTGCGCATGGTTTCCCCCGTGTCCGGGTCGGGTGCAATCGATGCCGTGGACGTCGCGGGCAACGGGATGACGACACGCAGTTCCGTGCCAGCATTCGGTGATGAACGGATGCGCAGACTCCCGTCCAGCGCGGCAACACGTTCGCGCATGCCATTGAGACCATTGCCCGGTGCGTCCGCGCCCCCGCGCCCGTCATCGTGCACACGCATCTCGACATGGCCGTCGGCCAGCTCGACGGCCACACTGGCATGCCGGGCCTGGGCATGACGATGGATATTGGTCACCGCCTCGCGCAGCACCAGCGCCAGCGTGTCATCAAGCGCATCGGGCAGGGCCGGCATGTCGCCGACACGCAGTTCCACGTCGGACGTTTTCAGCATCAGTCGCGCCGACGCCAGCTCGCCGGCCAGCCCGGTGGCACGAATACCGGTGACCGCCGCGCGCACTTCCGCCAGTGCGTGGCGCGCCACATCCTCGGCATCGCGAAGCTCGTCGCGGGCACGGTCCGGATCACGATCAAACAGCTTGCGCGAAAGCTCCAGCTTCAACGTGATCAACGACAGGGTGTGGCCCAGCAGATCATGCAGGTCACGACCAATGCGCTCACGCTCGGCATTGGCCGCCAGACGCCGCACTTCGTCGCGCGACATGCGCTCGGCGGCGTTCTTGCGCGCATGGATGCGCCCGGTCAGCGCACCGAAACCGGCGCTGGAACACACACCTCCGAGCACCGCCAGCATCGGCCACGGCCATCCCAGCCACACGCCGACCAGCATCATCAGCAGCTCGAAAAACACCATGGTGATTGCGCTGGCAAGCAGCGAGCCGCGATACGGTACGTACACGCACGCAAACACGCCGTAGCTCCATGCCGCCGGGTTGAACGGCATGCAGGCGCAGGCGAGCAGCACCAGCGCCGTGGCGTAATAGCCCAGCTCCGCGCACGGACGCACGTAAACAAGAGCGAACAGCAGCACGAACACCGGATAACTGATCAGGAGCGACCAGTAGAACGCCGCATCCACCGACGTGAACAAGGGCGTGCAGAACACCCACGCCGACCACAACAGGTGGAGCGCCTGCAACGCCGGCCGCGATCCGGCGCGACGCATGTGTGCCGCCAACGAGTCCGGTGCCGGCCGCAGCCAACCGGGAACCCGGCTTGTCTCCACCACGCTGTTCATGCTTCTCCTCCGGTTGCCACGATCGGCGAACAGCAGAGCCCGAACCGTCAGACCCTGCATGTGCCTCATGATCGATCCTGACCCGCCCCGAAGTGTAGTCGCGACCATCAACCACCGATCATGACAGTCGTCATCCACGCGCATCGTTGGGCCTTCGGCGCACCGCGAACACGGCCAGCCGTCCACATGCGACGATATGCCTGACGATCATGACGTTGCCGGGCCCGTGGCCGCCGTCAGCGCCACCCCGCGACCCGCGAAACCCCCGTCCGGCCCGCCGGTCCACGCCGCGTCGGCGATGCCAGGGGGGTTACGCCGCAGACGACCGCATGATAGCATTGAAGATCGTTTTTTCTTTATTGTTAACCACTTACGGCCATAACCGCGGCATGGAGCCGGTATAACCCAGGCTTATGCCCTGGCCAATGTGGTCCCACCAGCAGGAGGACGCCATGGGCGCGATTGAAACACTGCGCAAGTTGCGCGAATTTGGAGGTGCCCAGCGCACCCAGGGCCTGGACGATGCCACGATTGAGCGTTTTGCGGCCAACGATCCGGCCTTGGGCCAGGCCATCGGTGACGCGCTGGCGCGCCATGAAGAGCTGCGTGCGGACTTCTCCGATTTCCTGAAACTGGACGAAGCCGAGCAGATCGAGCGTGCGCAGGCCGCATTCGTCAACTTTTATCCCGACGACGCCATCAGCCCGTACGTTCCGGCCGCCGCCCGCGGTCCGTGGATCGTCACGCTCAAAGGCGCCGTGCTGCACGACAACGGTGGCTACGGCATGCTCGGCTTCGGCCACAACGTGCCGGCGATCACCGAAGCGCTGGGCAAGCCGCAGGTCATGGCCAGCATCATGACGCCGTCGGTGTCGCAGATGCGTTTCGGCAAGGCGGTCAATGCCGAGCTGGGCCGCAATCGTGGCGGCAACCCGTATGCACGTGTGATGTGCCTGAACTCCGGCTCCGAGTCGGTCACGCTGGCCGCGCGCATTGCCGACGTCAACTCCAAGGCCATGACCGACGAGGGTGCTGCGCATGCCGGCCACGCGATCAAGCGCGTGGTGGTCAAGGGCGCGTTCCACGGTCGCACCGGCGAGCCGGCGCTGTATTCCGACTCCACCCGCAAGACCTACCAGAAGAACCTCGCCAGCTATCGCCACGAGGACACGCTGATCACGGTCGAGCCGTACAACGTCGAACAGCTCAAGCAGGTGTTTGCCGATGCCAAGACCAACAACTGGTTCATCGAGGCGCTGTTCCTCGAACCGGTCATGGGCGAAGGCGATCCGGGCCGCTCGGTCACGCCGGAGTTCTACACCGCCGCGCGCGAGCTGACCCGCGATCACGGCACGCTGTTCCTGGTCGACTCGATCCAGGCCGGCCTGCGTACCCAGGGCGTGTTGTCGGTCACCGACTACCCCGGCTTCGAGAAGCTCGACGCGCCGGACATGGAAACCTTCTCCAAGGCGCTCAACGCCGGCCAGTATCCACTGTCCGTGCTGGCCGTCAACGAAAAGGCCGCCGGCCTGTACCGCAAGGGCATCTACGGCAACACCATGACCGCCAACCCGCGCGCGCTGGACGTGGCCTGCGCCACGCTGGGCGAGCTGACCGACGAAGTGCGCACCAATATCCGCGAGCGCGGCAAGGAGTTCGTGGACAAGCTCAACGCGCTCAAGGACGAACTGGGCAACGGCCTGATCACCAAGGTGCAGGGCACCGGGCTGCTGTTCTCGTGCGAGCTGGCTGCCGAGTTCAAGTGCTACGGCACCAACTCCACCGAGGAGTACATGCGCGAAAACGGCGTCAACGTCATCCACGGCGGCGCCAACTCGTTGCGTTTCACGCCGCACTTCAACGTGACCAGTGCCGAGGTCGACCTGATCATCGACCACGTGCGCAAGGCGCTGCTTGAAGGCCCGCGTGCGAGCAAGTCCGAAGCGGCCTGATCGGCTCGCATCGGCAATGGACAAAGGCGTGTCCGGCAACGGGCACGCCTTTTTTCGTTTTGACGGTTTATCCGTCAGTGCAACTGCACGTCATCGAGCTCGAACTGGAACTTGCCGTAGTTGCCGGCACTGAAAGCGAGAAAGTACACCCGCTTGAGCTTGGCCCCGGGGAATGTCTCGGCAAGCGGAATGGTGACCGTCTGCCAGTCGCGGGTCACGGTGAATGGAGCTGACTGCGGAATGCTGTGCGTGGAACCCACCATCATCAGCAACGTGTAGCTTCCCGGCTTGCCACGCACCTTGAATGTCAGGGTTTTGATGCCCGACAAATCCGTCGCCTGCATCGGATGGTTGCCGGGGAACCAGATCGCGCCGGCCCACGGTGAAATGAAGCCCGACTTGAGCACCCCATTGGCCCTCAGCGCCCCCTGCGTGCCACCGGCACCGGGATGAACCAACGCCACGGACGCGCTTGAGTTGCCGCCCATGCGCTTGTCGGCAGTCGCCATCCAGCCCCAACCGAGCTCCTTGCCATCACTCGGCACCACCGTTCCGCCATGCCTGCCGGTTCTGCTGGCGCCCTCGAAGCCACCGGCCAGACCGGCGCTCAAAGGCGCGGCGGCAGCGCCATCGTTTGCATGTTTTGCCGGCGGGGCCGCCATCGCGCCTTGCGTCGACAGCGCCAGCCCCGTGCCGCACACCGCCAACGTCAGCAGGTAGCCAGCCCTGCGTACCATGTTCTTCGTCGACATCGCATTACCCTCCATTGAGGCAACGACACCATGTCATTGCGATGGAAAGCATCAGCGACGGCGCG
>DASSKC010000113.1:0-6509 GCA_035690885.1 Oleiagrimonas sp.
GGTATTGCGCGGCTCGGTATATCGGGTCGAGCGTGCGGACGGCAGCATCGAGTACACCAATGTGCGTCCGGGTCATCACCGTGGCCGCAAGGTGACGCGGTTGTTCACCTACATTGATACCTGTGCGGCCTGTTCGCTGCACTCGAGCATCGACTGGTCCCGCGTGCCGCTCAACCTGACGGCCTACAGCAAGGCGGTGAGCAAGGCGGCGAAGGATTCGGGCGTCAGCCCCGCGTTTCTGCGTGCGATCATTCATGCCGAGAGCGCGTACGACCCGAATGCGCTGTCGTCCGCCGGGGCGCAGGGCCTGATGCAATTGATGCCGGCCACGGCCAGCAGCATGGGCGTGGCCGATGCCTTCAATGCCACGCAGAACATCCAGGGCGGCGCGCGCTATCTGGCGGCGTTGCTCAAGGATTTCCATGGCGACCACAAACTGGCCGCTGCGGCCTACAACGCCGGTCCGGGCGCGGTACGCAAGTACGATGGGGTGCCGCCGTATCCCGAGACCGAGGTGTACGTGAAGCGGGTGGGCACGCTGTACCAACGCTATGCCAAAGCCCTGAGTGCGCAAAAGCTGGCCAACGCGGGGCTGTAGGGCGGGCATTGCCCGCCAACAAACCTTCATGAGTGCATTCGATTACGCGGCTGCTCAAACCTTGAGCGCGTAGGTCGGGTTGAGCCGAAGGCGTAACCCGACACCCGCACCGGGCCGCTCCATGTCGGGTTGGTGAAGCCAACCCGACCTACAGCACTACAAAACCGCGCGGATTTTGGCGGCGTCCACGTCGTCGACGATTTGTGCGCGGCCGATGCCGCGCCACAGGATCAGGCGCAAGGTGTCGGCACGGTTTTTCTTGTCCAGGCGCATGCGCGCGATCAAGGCATCCGGGTCGCTTCCGTCAGGCATGGTGGTCGGCAAACCGCATTGCTCGAGCAATCGCCGCAGGCGCTCACCGTCGTCGGCCTTGGCCATGCCCAGATGCGCGGACATGCGCGCGGCCAGGCACATGCCGATGGCCACGGCTTCGCCGTGCAGCAGGGTGCCGTAACCGGCTTCCACTTCCAGCGCGTGGCCGAAGGTGTGGCCGAAGTTGAGCAGCGCGCGCTCGCCGCGTTCGGTTTCGTCACGCGCCACCACGCCGGCCTTGAAGCGGCAGCTGTGGGCGATCAGTTCACCCAGCGCCGTGTCGTCGCGGGCCAGCAGGGCAGGCGCCAAGGCTTCCACGCGATCAAAAAAATCCGCGTCACCGAGCGCGCTGTGCTTGATTGCTTCAGCGAGACCGGCATGGTATTCGCGTTCGGGCAGGCTGGCCAGGGTGGTCGTGTCGACGATCACCGCGCGCGGTTGATGGAAGGCGCCGACCAGGTTCTTGCCGGCCGGCACGTTGACGCCGGTCTTGCCGCCGACCGAGGAGTCGACCATCGCCAGCAACGTCGTCGGCATTTGCACGAAGTCGATGCCGCGCATCCAGCAGGCGGCCGCAAAGCCGGCCATGTCGCCGATCACGCCGCCGCCCAAGGCCAGGATGCAGGCGTCGCGGGTGGCGCCGAGGTCGGCCAGGGCATCGAAGATGCGGGTTTCGGTTTCCAGCGTCTTGTACTGCTCGCCGTCGGGCAGGATCACGCTGGCGTGATGTAGCTCGCCCAGCGCGGCGGCGACGCGTTGGAGGTACAGCGGCGCGACGGTGGTGTTGCTGACCACCAGTACGTGGCGGCCATGAATGACGTCGCGCCATTGCGCCGGGTCTTGCAGCAGACCGGGGGCGATGCGGATGGGATAGCTGCGCTGGCCGAGCGCGACGTCGAGGTGGCGGGTATGGGTCATGGTGATGGGCTGTGCGTGGGCGTGCGGGCCCAGTGGGTGTCCAGCAAATGCAGGGTGCGCTCGCTGGCGCGTTCGACCGGCTCATCATGACCCGGAACACGCAAATTGGCGAGGTCGCGGTACAACGGCGTACGCGCCAAGGCCATGTCGAGCAGGCGCTGGCGGCGGTCGGCGCTGGCCAGCAGGGGGCGCTGGGTGTCGTGCTGCAGGCGCTGGATTTGCTGATCGACGCCGACATCGAGCCACAACACGAAGCCGCGCTCGGCAAGGCGCCGGCGGTTGTCGGCATCCAGCACGGCACCGGCACCGGTGGCGAGCACGATCGGATGGCGCTGGCTCAGCTCGTCGAGCATGGCCGCTTCGCGTTGACGGAAACCGGCCTCGCCCTCGATGTCGAAAATCGTGGGGACATCCACGCCTGTTTGCGTCTCGATTTCGCGGTCCAGATCCAGGAATGGCAGTTCCAGGCGCGCGGCAAGGCGTCGGCCGACGGAGGTCTTGCCAGCGCCGGTGGGACCGATCAGGAACAGGTTGGGAGACGGGTTCATGCGGCGCGGCGGATCATGTCGGACACTCAAGGTTAGCAGCGATGGCGGAGCTCGCCGTGAACGGCGATATGCAAACATCGCACAACGGCAAATCGAGTGTCATGGGTGATGTGCCGGAAGGGTCAGGTCGACATGTGCGGGTGGCACCGCCAACGCCTGTCGCCCGATGCGTTCGTAGTGCTGGAGGAAACGCTTGATCTGCGCCTGGTCCATGGCTCGCTTTGCCCGACGTTGGCGCAAGACTTGTTCGGCGCGATCGCGGTGGCGCCGGACATCGCTCCAGCGTGTCACTTGCAACAGTGCGCGCGTGTCGGCGCCTGTCCACAGCGGCAGGTAGTCGGCCAGGCGGTGGTTGGCATACGTGCGCCAGCGGCCATCCGGGTCTGCATCGCGTTCGAGCGCGTTGACGGGCCTGGTCAGCTGCTTTGTCGATTGCGCCCTCACGCCCAGACACCAACCTTCGAGGATCAACAGGCGCGGCGCCTCGCATACGCGCAACCAGCGCGATGGCGGGCAGCGCGTGTCCCGGCCCTTGTCGAAACGAGGCACCGCGACCGGATGCGTGTCGTCGGCTTGCGGCAAGCGATTCAGCACATGCCGCAACAAGGCGAGGTCGTGGGTGCCGGGCACGCCGCGCGTGGCCAGCAGCGGATGGATGTGCCGGGCCAGTTGCGCGCGCGTGCGCCGCGGCAGGTAGAAGTCATCCAGCGACAGCGCCAGTGCCGGAAAACCCTCGTGCCGGGCACGCGTGACCAGTGCCTGTGCCAACGTGCTCTTGCCGCTGCCGGGCAGGCCGGACAAGGCCAGCCGCCACGGCCGCTGCGTGCGGGTCAGGTGCGGTACGCAAAGCGCCCACAGCTGCGTGCTAGCATCGTCGAGGTTCACCAACGCTCCCGTTCTGGCGTCCAGGAGCCTGTCGGGCTCCCGAGGGCCAGCATAGCCGAGCGTTCTTCCCGACGAGCTGAAACCATGCTGACTCCCGACATCATCAATACGTTCAGCGGCCTGTTGCACGAGGCGCGTGAGGCCGGCGATCCGGAACCGACGTCCATGACCCTGGCGACCGCCGATGCCGATGGCCGCATCAGCGCGCGCATCGTGCTGCTCAAGGGCGTGGACGAACGCGGCTTCCGCTTTTTCACCAACTACGAAAGCGCCAAGGGCCACCAGCTGGCGGCACATCCGCAAGTGGCCTTGTGCTTTCACTGGAAGGGCGTGCGCCACGGTGTGCAGGTCCGCGTGGAAGGGCGCAACGAGCGTTTGTCCGACGCGGAATCGGATGCTTATTTCGCCACGCGCGCGCGCATGAGCCAGATCGGCGCGTGGGCTTCGCTGCAGTCGCAGACCTTGTCCGACCGCGAGACGTTCGACGAGCGCGTGGTCCGTTACGAGCGGCAGTTCGAGGGCGGCGAGGTGCCGCGGCCGCCGCACTGGGGCGGCTTGCTGGTGGTGCCGGACAAGGTGGAGTTCTGGTATGGCGCGGAATACCGCCTGCACGAGCGCGTGTGCTGGGAGTTGCACGACGGGCAGTGGCAATCACGCTTGCTGTACCCATGAAAACGTTCACGCTGCAACACATCGCCCGCGAGCGTTTCGACGTGTCGACGCGTGGCCGCGGCCTTGTCGAGATCACCGGACAGTTGCGTCAGGCACTGTCCGAAAGCGGCCTGCAGGCGGGCATGGCGCACGTGTTCGTGCATCACACGAGCTGCTCGCTGATGATCGGCGAGAATGCCGACCCGACCGTATGCGCCGATCTGGATCGTTTCTTTGCGCGCCTGGTGCCTGACGGCGATCCGTTGTTCCGGCACGATGACGAGGGGCCGGACGACATGCCCGCGCACATCCGCTCGATGCTGACCGGCGCCAGTTTGTCCATTCCCTTCGACGATGGTCGCCTGGGTCTGGGCACATGGCAGGGCACTTTCCTGTGGGAACACCGCACTCGCGCGCACCTGCGCCACGTGACGGTCACCCTGGTGGGTGGCTGATGTGGGCGACGGGTTCCCGCAACGCATTGTCTGCCTGACCGAGGAGCCAACCGAGGTGTTGTATGCGATCGGCGAGTCGGACCGCATCGTCGGCATTTCCGGTTTTACGGTGCGCCCGCCCGAAGCCCGCAAGCAGAAGCCGAAAGTGTCGGCGTTCACCAGCGCCAAAATCGGCGAGATCCTGAAACTGGAACCCGATCTGGCCATCGGCTTTTCCGGCATGCAGGCCGATATCGCGCGCGAGCTGATCAAGGCCGGTGTCGAGGTGTGGATCAGCAACCATCGCAGCGTGGCCGGCATCCTGGCTTATATTCGCCGTTTGGGCGCCTTGGTCGGTGCCGCCGATCAGGCCGAGACATTGGCGCGGCGCGCCGAAGCCCATATCGATGCGGTGCGCCAGTCAGCGGCGCGCTTGTCGCGGCGTCCGCGCGTGTATTTCGAGGAATGGGATGACCCGATCATCACCGGCATCGGCTGGGTGTCGGAGCTGGTGAATATCGCCGGCGGCGAGGAAACGTTTCCCGAGCTGGCCGGCAAGGCCATGGGCAAGGATCGCATTGTCGCCGACCGCGAAGAGCCCGCGCGACGTCGGCCTGACATCATCATCGGTTCCTGGTGCGGCAAGAAATTCCGGCCCGAAAAAGTCGCCGCGCGTCCCGGTTGGGCGGAGGTCCCGGCGGTGCGCGACGGCGAGCTGCACGAGGTGAAATCACCGATCATCCTGCAGCCGGGTCCGGCGGCCTTGTTCGATGGCCTGGACGCGCTCCATGCGATCATCACCCGCTGGGCGGCACGCACCACGCAACGGTAGGTCGGACACTGTCCGACATGTGCTTGCCTCAAACCCGATGGCGGGCAGTGCCCGCCCTGCGGCACTCCACTCACGGCTTGTAGGTGTGCACGAATTGCAGTTGCGTGGTCGGCGCGCCCTGCGGTGTAACGTCCAGATCAAAGCGTATGCTCTGGCTCCCGCTCACGGTGAAGGTGACCAGCGCCGAATGGCCGCTCTGGTCGTTGATGTAGCGGACCTTGATCGGTACCGCATGCCCCAGCAGTGTCGCGGCGTGGCCGGCCACGGTCAGCGGCACGGAGGTGCGCGAAGCATCCGCGCCGGCATTGACGGTGATGATGACCAGGCCCTGATCCGAAGCGTGACGCAGGCCGTAGGCGCGCGTGGACACCAGCGGCAGCGTGTCGCCGGACAAGGCGTTGTAGTGAACCGTGTAATTGCCGGCCCGCAGGCTGTCCGGAGCCGCATGCGCCATGCCGGCCAAGCCAAGGCCCGCCGCCATCAGCAGCGCGACCATCGTGCGGCGGGATCGGAGCGGACGGGTCGTCATGGGTTATGGCATCCCCAGGGCCATGCGCAGCCCCACGCCGGTGATCGGGCCGGCGATCAGGATCCGGCCCAGCAGCAGGATCAGGATAGCCACGGCCGGCGAAAAATCGATGCTGCCCAAAGTCGGCAAGTGACGCTGGAGCGGGCGCAGTGGCGGCTCGACCATTTGCGTGACGAATTGCAGTGCGGGGTTCGGCGAGTAGCCGTTGCCACCGCCGAACATGCTCGCCAGCGCCCACACGAAGATCATCACCACGTACATCAGCAGGACAAAATCCAGCAGCGAGCCGAAGCCGGTCAAAAGCAGGCCGCCCACATGCGGCATGCCGCCGCCGACGGCGAATTTCAGCGTCCATTTCACCAGTTCCAGCACCCACGCCACCACCAACGCCGCGATATTCCAGCGATTCACGTTGGGGATGACGCGACGCAGCGGCGCCAGCACCGGGTTGGAATAGCGATAGACGAACTGGCTGATCGGATTGCGGAAGTCGGCCCGCCACAGTTCGGCGAACAGGCGCAGCAGGAACAGCACCAGCAGCGCATCGAACGCGAAGTCGATCAACAAGCCGAGGGCGGAAGTGAGCGGTTGCATGGAGGCAGAGCCTTGCAGAGCGGAAGGGAAAAGGAAAGGTGCCGGAGGGCACGTGGTTACGGGTTACGTAGGAGCGGCGGAAGCCGCGATGGGGCGTGCCCGCGCGGTTGTTGCCTTGCGGCAGTAACGAATCGCGGCTTCCGCCGCTCCTTGTACGTTGGATATCACCGGTGAGGGAGATACCGTCACCGGATGTTTTCGGGGAAGC
>DASSKC010000114.1:0-65900 GCA_035690885.1 Oleiagrimonas sp.
TCGCGCGACGCAGATACAGCCATGGAATGGCCAGGTACAGCGCGAAGTTGACGAGCAGAAATGGCTCGGTACTGGCAAACCATTCGGGGCGATAGCGCAACACGCCCCAAGCCGTCGCGACCGCAAACGTGGCGATGAACCCGAGCAGGTTGATGACGCGCCACGAACGCCGCCACGCCATCGCCAGCACCGCCAGATTCAGCACCGTGTAGTAAGCGAACAACGTCACATGGCTGCCATGTCCGTCACTGGCCAGAATCGGCGCGGCAAAACCCGCCAGCAACGCCAGCACCGCCAGGGCCAGCGCATCCTGGCGCAAGGCCAGCACGCCGGTCGCACCGACCAGTGCCACCAGCAACGCAAACGCCACGCCCGCCGGCAACAAGTCGTACAGCCGAAAAGCCATGAACACGGCAATGATCAGCACACCGATGGCACCACCCTGAATCGACAGCGCAAACACGCGCCGACGGTCGCGCTGCGCCCAGCCAAACCCGAGTGCGGCCAAAGCAACCAGTGCTACGGCCGCAATCCGCACACCCATCGGAATGGCGGTCAGCCATGCATCAGCCGTGTACTTCAAAAGCGCCGCGACGCCGGCAAACAGCACGATCATGCCGACCTTGACCGGCACATTGCCCGTCGTCAGCCACCCCCATGCCTTGCGCCATAGTCGCGGCAGCAAGTCGAAATCGGCAGGCGGCGGGGGTGGCGCAATGGCGTCCTCGGCGTCGGCGATCGGCTCCGGCGCAGGTGGCACCGACATGGCGGCATCGGGCAGCTCGTACATCGGGTGTAGCGGTGCAGGGTCGATATCGGCAATGGTGCCGACGGGCCCGGAATCGGTCTGCGTATCGAAGCCGGGTGGCGACGCACTGTCCGCTGCGCCGAGATCATTGCGCACCTCCGCCACGGACACCGGTTCGGCAAGACGCTCTTGCACGTGGCGCAATCCCGCTGCCAGCGCCGACACCCGAGCCCACAGCAAACCGAGCAAGCCGCCCGTCACGAAGGCAAACAGGCTTTGCTGCACAAGCATGCACAGGCATATGCCGACTACAACCCAAACGACGTACATCATGGTCCATGGCTCCCTGGATATGCCCGAAACATCTTGATGCAACATGCGAGGTCATACTGCGACCCGCGTGACAGTGTGCCATGAGTCGCGGTCAGCCCTGCAGTACGCACGTTGCTTGCCCCACTCATCAACCCGCGTATGGACTAAGCCGTTCGGACCATGATTCGTTCTCGCCGTGGCGTATCCAATGCTTTTCGTACAGCCGTGACTTCCGGAGGGGATATGAGCATTCGCATGACTCCATTCAAATGGAGCCTGTTGGCCGCCGCCATCGCGCAAGCGCTGATCGTTGTTCCGGCCATGGCCGACCCGCCCGACGCGGACAATGCACGACGCACGACACCAGTGACAACACAAGACGATGCCGATTCGGCTTCCAGCCAGACCACATCGTCACAACCCCGGACGACGCTCGGAGCGGTCACGGTCACCGCCCAGCGACGCACACAGAAACTGCAGGACGTGCCGATTGCAACCAGCGTGATCAACAGCGTCGAGCTGGAGAACCGCGGCATCACCAGCGTCGCCGACCTGGGTTCCGTCGCACCCAACGTCACGGTCTCGCACGCACCCGGCGACGTGACCGCGGCGCAGATCGCCATCCGTGGCTCGGTGACGGTCAACCCGGCGCTGTATTGGGAGCCGGCGGTCGGCATGTACGTCGATGGCGTCTACATGGGCAAGGTCCAGGGCGCGGTGTTCGACCTGCTGGACCTCAAGCGCATCGAGGTGTTGCGCGGTCCGCAAGGCACGTTGTACGGGCGCAACACGCTCGCCGGCGCCGTCAATTTCGTGACCGCCAAACCGACCGGCGTGTTCACCGGATCGGGTGTGATCAAGCTGGGCAACTACAACAGCCGCGTGGCCAAGTTCATGACCGACCTGCCCGCCATCGGCAAGCTCAAGGTCTCCGTTGGCGGCCTGATGAAACGTCATGATGGATGGATCGATGCCGCTCCGGGCAGTTCGGTATCGCAGATGAACAACGTGCACACCAACGCCGGGTACGTGCGCGCCCTGTACGAGGCCACCGACAATCTCAGCTTCGACTACCGCTTCGATACCACCCATGTCGACCAGATCTCGCGCGCCGGCCAGGTCCTGCGTTCAGACGTGTACACCATGTTCGGCATCCCCGGTATCGAACCCAAATCCGGACGCCAGACCACCGCCGGTGCCGACGCACCGATGTTCGAACGCATGAAGGCCAAGGGCCACGCGCTCACCGTCACCTGGAACGCCGGCAACGTCGGTACCTTCAAGTACATTCTTTCGCACCGCACCATGGACTGGGATGATGCGCTGGACCTGGACGGCACGAAGGTCTCTTTTGCGGCCATCGAGCGCTTCAGCGACTATCAGCAAACGTCCAACGAACTGCAGTGGCTTGGCAGCAGCGGTCCCGCCAACTGGGTGCTTGGCCTGTACCGCTTCGACGATCACGGATTCACCGACAACCCGCAGACCTACTTTCTCGGTACCGCCAATTACGACGGCAACTACGGATTCGCAACCACATCCAGGGCCATCTACGGCCAGCTGAGCTACAAGCTGACCGACCACCTGACCGTGAGTGCGGGCTTGCGACGCTCGATCGAGGAAAAGAAGGCCAAACGCTATCTGGCCATTGTCGGTGGCCCTACGTTGATCCCGCGCAATACCCGGGCAAAGACCACGTTCGGGTCGACCACGCCGATGTTCAACGTGTCGTACCGGTTCAACCCAAGCGTGATGGCGTATGTCCGTTATGCGAAAGGCTTCAAGAGCGGCGGCTTCAATGGCGAGGCACAGACGGTCCACGACGCGACCACCCCGTTCATGCCGGAAAAAATGGAATCGTACGAAGCCGGCATCAAATCCATGCTGTTCGGCAAGCGCCTGCGTCTGGATGCAACCGTGTTCTACAACCGCAACATCGACATGCAGGAGTCGGTATTCACCGCCAAGGGCTCAGCCGCCAGCACCATTCTCAACGCGGGACGCGCGCGCACCTACGGTGTGGAAATCGATGCGGTCGCATTGATCTCGCCGAACCTCAAGATCCGGTTCAATTACGGATACCTCGACAAAAAGTACAGCGAATTCATCGACCGTGGCGTCAACGTCGCAGACAATCGCGCCATGGTGTTCGCGCCGCACAATACCGGCAGCGTGGTCATCGATGCGACCTTTGCACGCACCTCGACAGGCGTGCTGCGGGGATTGCTCGATTACCGCTACACCAGCGCGTACTACCAGTACCCGTACCAACTGCACCTCGTGAACCCGACTGCGCAACTTGCCAGATATTCACGCATCGAACCCTACGGGCAGCTCAATGCCAAGTTGTCGTTGGCCGACATGCCATGGGGTCAGGGGATATACGGCCACGTCTCGCTGTGGGTCCGCAACGTTGCCGACAAGGAGCACGTGCAAAGCAGCATCGATTTCGGCCCCGGCTTTGGCAATTTGCTGGTGGGCTACTACAACGTGCCACGTACTTACGGAATCAGCGTCGGCGTGAAGTGGTGATCACGAAGCGCCCCGGAACCGCGGCGCCGACAGTGGTATTCAAACCATTCGGTTGCCAACGCTTCATTGCCGACAAGCCGGGCGTTCATCGACAGTCACGACAAGCCGACACAAGCATGGGTCGTGATCAGACCCCACGACCCTGGTTTCACCCGATCGCCAGCGCCATCAGCAACCCCAGCCACAACGCGAATCCGACCCAGTTGTTGTTGCGAAACGCCTGCAGGCAGTGTGCGCGGCTGCGGTCGCGGATCAGCCAGAGCTGCCGGATGAACAGTCCGACGGCGACCGCCAGACCGATCCACCACGGCCAGCCGAGTTCGGCGCGGTGGCCGATAAGGGCGAGGGTCAGGACCATGGTCGCCATGAGCACGCCGATGACGACACGATCCAGCTCACCGAACAGGATCGCGGTGGATCTGGCGCCGACCTTGAGATCGTCTTCGCGGTCGACCATGGCGTACTCGGTGTCGTAAATGGTCGACCACAGCACGTTGCCGAGAAACAACAGCCAGCCGAGCGGCGGTACCTCGCCGCTGACGGCGGCAAAGGCCATCGGGATCGACCAGCCGAAGGCCGCGCCGAGCACCACTTGCGGCAGGTGGGTGTAGCGCTTGGTGAAAGGGTAGATCGCGGCCAGGGCAGCGCCGGCAAACGAAAGCTTGATGGTCAGCGGGTTGGTCAGCAAGACCAGGCCGAAGGCGATCAGCAGCAGGACCACGAACACCATTACCGCTTCCCATGGCTTGACGCGTCCGGAGGCGATGGGACGGCCGGCGGTGCGCTGCACTTCCGGATCCAGTTTGCGGTCGGCAAAATCGTTGATCGCGCAACCGGCCGAACGCATCACGAACACGCCGGCGGTGAAGATGAGCAACAGCGGCCATGGCGGGAAATCGCCAGCCGCCAGCCACAGCGCCCACCAACAGGCCCACAGCAACAGCAACGCGCCGATGGGACGGTCCATGCGCGTGAGGACCAGGTAATCGTTGGCTTTGGCCTGGGCGCGAGGCGACAAGCCACGGGTCAGCCACGCGAGGACCTTTTCGGCGCGGGTGGAGGCGTCTTCGGGACGGCTGCGTTGCACTTTGGCACCGGCACGCGCGCTGTCCGGGATATGCGGCGCGGCGAGGTGGTCGTTGGCGCCGGGCCTTTTGCGAGTCGGTTTCATGTGGCTATTGTAGGAGCGCACCGCGTGCGCGACAGCCTCGGTGCCTTATTGGACCATGAGGTTGTCGCGCACGCGGTGCGCTCCTGCGCACATTCACACTTGAACGCGGCGATCAGGCGGCCGCGGCATCGGCGTGCACGCACGCCTCGCTGACGTCGTGCAGACGCAGCAGTTGTCGGGTCAACAGTTCCGGTTCGCGTTCACCGCTGAGCACCAGGCGCACGTGGTACTGCTTGCCGCTGGCATCGCTGTCGATGCGGCACGAGAGCACGTGGAAGCCCCGGTGTTCGACGGTGCCGAAGACGCGTCGCAACGCGCCATCGGCGACCGCCAAGGACAAACGCAGACTGACTTCTTTCACGCCGCATCCTCCATCATTTCGGCATTGGTTCCGCCCGGCGGCACCAGCGGCCACACATTGGCGCGCGGATCGATACGCACATGGCACAGGACCGGGCCGTTGGTTTCCAGCAGGCGCTGGATGGCGCCGTCCACCTGGTCGCGCTTGTCGATGCTGAACGACTCGATACCGAAGGCCTTGGCGACCACGGCAAAGTCCGGGTTGTCGGACAGGTCGATTTCGCTGTAGCGACCGTCGTTGAACAATTGCTGCCACTGCCGGACCATGCCCAGGCAGCCGTTGTCCAGCAGCAGGATCTTGACCGGCAGGTTGTAGCGCTTCAGCGTCGCCAGCTCCTGGATGTTCATCATGATCGAACCGTCGCCGGACACGCACACCACCGGCCGTTCCGGGCAGCCCAGCTGCGCGCCGATGGCGGCCGGCAGGCCGTAGCCCATGGTGCCCAGACCGGCGCTGGTCAGATGCGCGCGGCCGCGCTTGAAGTGCCAGTGCTGAGCCACCCACATCTGATGCTGACCGACGTCACACGCGACCACGGCCTCGGCACCGGCGGCGCGCGACAAGTCGTGCAACATGGCCGGAGCAAAGATCGCCTCACCCGGCGGCAGGTCGCGACGCTGGCCAAACGCCTCGCACAGACCGCGACAATGGGCCTGCCACGATCCCAGCGACAAGGGTTGCGTCAGCGCCCGCAAGTGACCGGCCAGATCGCCAGCCAGGGCCACGTCGGCATGCCGCAGCTTGCTGATTTCGGCAGGGTCGGCATCCAGGTGGATGACGGATGCGCCGACGGCAAAGCCGTCCAGCCGGCCAGTGGCTCGATCATCGAAACGCGCACCGACCACGACCAGCAAGTCGGCATCGTGCACCGCGTAGTTGGCCGGCGGCAGGCCGTGCATGCCGAGCATGCCCAGATAGTTGTCCGCATCCGGATCGGCCGCACCCAGGCCCTTGAGGGTCGAGACCACGGGCATGCCGGTGGTCTCGGCAAAGTGGCGCAGCTCGCCTTCGGCATTGGCCAGCACCACGCCACCGCCGACGTACAGCACGGGCCGCGCGGCATTGGCCATCAGCTCGCGGGCGCGAGCGATGGTGTCGGCGTCGGCAACCACCGGCGACTCGGCCGGCGGTTGCCACGGGTTGGCCTGACTCATGGCCTTGGCCACATCCTTGGGCAAGTCGACCAGCACCGGGCCGGGCCGACCCTCCTGGGCCACGCGGATGGCTTCGCGGATCACGCGGTAGACATCGGCCGCGTCACGCACGATCCAGCTGTGCTTGACCACGGGCAGGCTCATGCCGAACACGTCCACTTCCTGGAACGCATCGGTGCCCATCAACGGCGTGGCGACCTGTCCGGTGATGGCCACCATGGGCACGGAGTCCATGGACGCGTTGGCGATGCCGGTAAGCATGTTGGTCGCGCCCGGGCCGGAGGTAGACAGGCACACGCCGACCCGGCCGCTGGCACGCGCATAGCCGTCGGCGGCGAGGGCGGCGCCCTGCTCGTGACGGGTCAGCACGTGCTTGAGCGGGCTGTCCACCAGCGCGTCGTAAACCGGCATGATGGCGCCGCCGGGATACCCGAAAATGGTATCCACACCGGCGTCTTCCAGGGCTCGCAACAGCCATTGCGAACCGCTCAACGTATCAGTGGCCGGCGCCTCGGGCGCCTCCGCTTGCATGGTTTGGCCATCCATTTTCACTTACCCCGCTTTCTTTATATTCGCGGTCGCCGGACCGCTGTCTTCACTGGCGTCCTGGCTGGCCTGCAGCCAAGTCATGCGCGCGCGCAACTTGGCGCCCACCTGCTCGATCGGATGATCCAGATCGGCCTGCTTGAGACGGTTGTACTCGGGCAGGCCGGCGTCGTACTCGGCCGTCCATTCGCGCGCGAAGGTGCCGTCCTGGATTTCGGTCAGGACCTGCTTCATGCGTTCCTTGACGCCGGCGTCGATGACGCGCGGGCCACGCGTGTAGTCACCGTACTGCGCGGTTTCGGACACAAACTCGATCATCTTGGCCAGGCCGCCTTCGTAGAACAGGTCGACGATCAGCTTGAGCTCGTGGAACACCTCGTAGTAGGCGATCTCGGGCTGGTAACCGGCCTCGACCAGAGTCTCGAAACCGGCCTGCACCAAGGAGCTGGCGCCGCCGCACAACACCGCCTGCTCGCCGAACAGATCGGTCTCGGTTTCTTCCTTGAAGGTGGTGTCGATCAGCATCGCGCGGGTGCCGCCGATGCCGTCGGCGTAGGCCACGGCCTTGTCGCGGGCCTGACCGGTGGCGTCCTGATACACGGCCACCAGGCAGGGCACGCCGCGGCCGCGCTCGTATTCGGTCCGCACCAGGCGGCCCGGACCCTTGGGCGCGATCAGGTTGACGTCGATGTCCTTGCGCGGCTCGATGGTGCCGAAGTGCACGTTGAAGCCGTGCGCAAACAGCAATGCGGCACCGGCCTTGATGTTCGGCTCGATCGCGTCGCGGTAGATCTTGGGCTGGGTCATGTCCGGAGTCAGCACCGCGACCAGGTCGGCACCCTTGACGGCTTCGGCCGGCGTGGCGACGCTCAGGCCGTCTTCCGTGGCGCGCTTCCAGGACGGGCCGTTCGGACGCAGGCCGACCACGACGTCGAGGCCGGAGTCGCGCAGGTTCAGGGCGTGGGCGCGGCCCTGGCTGCCATAACCAAGTACGGCGATGCGGGCGTTTTTCAAGCTGTCGTTGCTGTTGCTCATGGAGTTCTCCAATGGGTCAGGGGTTGGTAAGTTGGGTCACGGCGCCGTGTGCGGCCGAACCGACAAGACGTGCGTATTTGGCCAGCGCGCCCTGGGTGACGCGTGGCGAGGGTGCCTGCCAGTCGGCGCGGCGGGATTGAAGGTCGGCATCGGTCGACAGGGTGCGTTCGGTGCCATCAAGGACAATGGTGTCGCCATCGCGCAGCAGGCCGATGGGGCCTCCGCGTGCCGCTTCCGGGGCCACGTGGCCCACCATGAAGCCATGCGTGGCGCCGCTGAAACGCCCATCGGTGATAAGCGCGACATCCTCGCCCAGACCACGACCGACCAGGGCCGCGCTGACGCCGAGCATTTCGCGCATGCCGGGGCCACCGGCCGGACCTTCGTAACGGATCACCAGCACGTCGCCTTTTTGCACCTTGCCGTGCTGGACGGCGTCGAAGCAGTCTTCCTCGTTCTCGAACACGCGCGCGGTGCCTTCGAAACGGGTTTCCTTGAGGCCGGCCAGTTTGAGGATGCAGCCTTCCGGCGCGAGGTTGCCGAACAGGATCGAGTAACCGCCACGTGGTGCCAGCGGATCATCCACCGAATGCACCAGATCACGCGGGATCGCCGCCGGCGGTGCCTCGTCCAGTTCCTCGAACAGGCTGCGACCGGTGCAGGTGGCACCGTCGGTCAGCATGCCGGCGCGACGCAGTTCGTTGGCGATGGCGGCGACACCGCCGGATTCGAACATCTCCACCGCGCTGTACTTGCCGGCCGGCATCAGGTCGGCGATCACCGGTGTGGTGCGCGAGGCGCGATCGATGTCTTCCAGGTCGAACTCGACGCCCGCTTCACGCGCCATCGCCAGCAAATGCAGCGTGGCATTGGTGGAGCCGGCGGTGGCGGCGACCAGGCGCGCGGCGTTGGTGAACGCCTCGCGTGTCATCAGGTCGCGCGGCTTGCGGTTCGCGGCCAGGCAATCCATGACCAGCTCGCCGCAACGGCGCGCCTTGACGACCTTGTCGGCATGCGTGGCCGGCACGTCGTTGGCACCCATCGGCGACAGGCCCAGCGCAGTCAACACCATGGCCATGGTGTTGGCCGTGTACTGGCCGCCGCAGGCACCGGGACCGGGGCAGGCGCAACCTTCCACGCGTTCCAGTTCGGCATCGTCGATGTTGCCGGCAGCATGCGCACCGACCGCCTCGAACACGTTCTGCACGGTGATCGATTTGCCGTCCAGCTTGCCGTGCGAAATGCTGCCGCCGTACAGGATGACGCCAGGCACATTGATGCGCGCCAGCGCCATGGCCATGGCCGGGATGGTCTTGTCGCAACCGCACAGGGCGACCACGGCATCCAGGCAATGGCCGTTGACGGCCAGCTCGACCGAGTCGGCAATCACTTCGCGGCTGACCAGCGAGGCACGCATGCCCTCGGTACCCATGGCGATGCCGTCGGTGACGGCAATGGTGTTGAATTCGACCGGCGTGCCGCCCGCGGCTTTCACGCCAACGGCCACTTCGCGGGCCAGATCACGCAAGTTGATGTTGCAGGGGCTGACATCCGACCAGGTATGCACGATGGCGACCATCGGCTTGGCGATGTCGGCCTTGTTCAACCCGGTGGCGCGCAGCATCGCGCGCGCCGGCGCACGGTCGGGGCCGGTCTTGATGGCGTCACTGCGCATGGCGCTCTCCCGGTAGTGCGTGCATGGTCATGCCACCTCCCGCGCCGGCGCGGCGACGTTCAGCGCGGCAACAACGGCCGCGGTGACGGCCTCGGTATCGGCATCGCCACCAAGATCACGCGGCAGCGGGCCGTGCTCGGCAACGTGCGCGACGGCTTTTTCAACCGCATCGGCCGCTTCGGGCAAGTCCAGCGAATGACGCAGCAGCAACGCGACGCTGGCGATCGTGCCCAGCGGATTGGCGATGCCCTGGCCGGCGATGTCCGGGGCCGAACCATGGATCGGTTCGTACAAGCCGCGCGTGCCCTTGCCCAGCGACGCCGACGGCATCAGACCCAGCGAACCGGTCAGTGCGGCGGCTTCGTCGGTGAGGATGTCGCCGAACAGGTTCTCGGTGACGATGACGTCGTAGTAGCCCGGCTGCGTCAGCAACTGCATGGCCATGGAGTCGACCAGCTGGTGCTCCAGGGTCACGTCCGGGTATTCGGCTGCCACGCGCTCGGCAGTACTGCGCCACAGGCGCGAGGTTTCCAGCACGTTGGCCTTGTCCACGGAAGTGACGCGTCCGTTGCGCGTGCGTGCCAGTTCAAAGGCGCGGCGCACGACGCGCTCGACTTCGGCCACGGAGTAACGACATTCGTCGGTGGCGTCGACTTCGCTGCGCGTCTTGGCGCCGAAATAGGTGCCGCCGGTCAGCTCGCGCACGACGATGAAGTCGACACCATCGAGCTTCTCGTTCTTCAGCGGCGAACGGTCGGCCAAGGCCGGCTGCACGCGCACCGGGCGCAGGTTGGCAAACACGCCCAGTGCCGAGCGCAGCGCCAACAAGCCCTGCTCGGGGCGCACCGGCGCATTCGGATCGGACCACTTCGGGCCACCCACGGCACCCAGCAGGATCGCATCGGCCGACAGGCAGGCCTCGCAGGTCGCATCCGGCAATGGCTCGCCGGTGGCGTCGATGGCACAGCCGCCGATCAGGTGCTCGGTGCGGGTGAACTCGTGACCGCCGTGCTCGGCGACGGCATCCAGCACACGGCAGGCGGCAGCGGTGACTTCGGGGCCGACGCCGTCGCCGGGCAGGATGACTAGATTGGCTTTCATGATGGTCCTTGATGACATGTTGTGGGGGAATCGCGCCTGTCAGGCAGCGGCTTGTCGATCCTGTTCGAAACGTTCGATCGCGTCCTCGTGCTGCTGGATGAAGCCCAGCGGATCGACACCTTCAAGCAGGCAATGGCGCGCGAAGGGGTCCAGCTCGAAACCGAAGCGCTCGCCGTCGGGGCTTTGCACGAAGCCTTCGGCCACGTCGATGGTCAGTTCGACTCCGGGGTGATCGAGCAGCCAGCGGTGCGCTTCGGCCTCGACCACGATGGCGAGCAGACCGTTCTTGAGCGCGTTGTTGCGGAAGATGTCGGCAATCTCGCTGGACAGCACCGCTTGGATGCCGGCGTCCAGCAACGCCCACGGCGCGTGCTCGCGCGAGGAGCCGCAACCGAAGTTGTGTCCGGCGACCAGGATGGCGCAGCCTTCGGACTCGGGCTTGTTGAGCACGAAATCGGGATTCGGGCTGCCGTCTTCCAGATACCGCCAGTCCTGGAAAGCATGCTTGCCCAGGCCCGTGCGCTCGGTCGTGGTCAAAAAGCGCGCGGGGATGATGCGGTCGGTGTCGATGTTGTCATCGGCCAGCACCGCGGTGCGCGAGGTCAGTTGGCGCAAGGGCTTCATGCGGCCACTCCGGTCTGGTAATCGGTGGGATCGGCGACGCGTCCGGCAACGGCCGAAGCGGCGGCGGTGGCGGGACTGGCCAGCACGGTGCGCACACCCTTGCCCTGACGGCCTTCGAAATTGCGGTTGGAGGTGGACACCACCAGCTGGCCCGGCTGGCCGATGTCGCCATTCATGGCGATGCACATCGAGCAGCCCGGCGCGCGCCATTCGGCGCCGGCTTGCAAAAACACCTGATGCAGACCCTCGGCCTCGGCTTCGCGGCGCACGGCCTCGGATCCGGGC
This sequence comes from Oleiagrimonas sp., assembly GCA_035690885.1. Classification (GTDB taxonomy): domain Bacteria; phylum Pseudomonadota; class Gammaproteobacteria; order Xanthomonadales; family Rhodanobacteraceae; genus Oleiagrimonas. The sequence continues at coordinate 11,545 of DASSKC010000114.1, forward strand.
ACCACCAGCATGCGCACGCCGCGCGCGACACGCCGGCCCTTGAGAACGCGTGCAGCATCACGCAGATCGGACAGCCGCCCATTGGTGCAACTGCCGACGAACACCACGTCGACGCGCGTGCCGGTCATGGCCTGACCGGGGGTCAGGTTCATGTACTTCATGGCGCGACGCTGGTCGTCGGTGGTGGCGTCCGGCAATGCCGCATCCAGCGCCGTCACCATGCCGGGATGGGTGCCGTAGCTGACGGTCGGACCCACGGCGTTGGCATCGATATGCACCTCACGGTCATACGTGGCGTCGGGGTCGGTGACCAGCTGTTTCCACTCATCGACGGCGCGATCCCAAGCGGCACCGGAGGGCGCGAGCGGGCGGCCCTTGAGCCATTGGAACGTCACCTCGTCGGGGGCGACCATGCCGGCACGCGCGCCGGCCTCGATCGACATGTTGCACAGCGTCATGCGCTGCTCCATCGACAAGGCTTCGATCGCCGAGCCGCGATATTCGAGAACGTAACCGGTACCGCCATCGACACCGATCTTGCCGATGATATGCAAGATCAGGTCCTTGGCCGACACGCCGGGACGCAAATGGCCGTCCACATGGATCGCGAACGTTTTCGGTTTCGATTGCAGCAGACACTGCGTGGCCAGCACGTGGCCGACTTCGGTGGTGCCGATGCCGAAGGCGAGGCCGCCGAAAGCGCCGTGCGTGGCCGTGTGGCTGTCGCCGCAGACGATCGTCATGCCCGGCTGCGTGGCGCCCAGCTCCGGGCCCATCACGTGCACGATGCCGCGCGCGTCGCTGTCCCAACCGTGCAGGGTGACACCGAACTCCTTGCAGTTGGCTTCCAGCTGATGCACCTGCGCCTCGGCCGCTTCAGTGACGTATTGGCGCTTGCCGGCAGCATCCGGCGGCAGGGTCGGCGTGGAATGGTCCAATGTGGCCAGGGTGCGTTCGGGCCGGCGCACGCCGATGCCGCGTTGACGCAGCTGCGCAAACGCCTGTGGCGAGGTCACCTCGTGGACAAGATGCAGGTCGATGTACAGGATGGCGGGATGTTCGGCACTCTGGGCGCACACCTCGTGTGCGTTCCAGACCTTTTCGAACAGGGTACGTGGAGCAGTCATGCGGATTCCTTTGCCGGATGCGGTACATGGTTGTGTGAACGGGCGACCCGGTTGAGCACGTCCAGCGCCGCCTGTGCGGACGCTTCGACGATGTCGGTGGAAAAACCGTGGCCACGCCACTGCCGGCCCTCGTAACGCACGTTGATCGACACACGACCCTGCGCATCGCCGCCTTCACTGACGGCATCGACGCGGAAATCGGTCAGTTCGACCGCATCACCGGTGGCGCGCTGCAGCGCCCGCAGCACGGCGTCGACCGGACCGTCGCCGATGGCAGCCTCGGCCGCGACGCGGCCGTCTTCGTGCTGCAGCGTGACCGCAGCCGAAGCGCCGCTGCCGAAATGCGAGTTGGTGTGAAGCTGCGAGATGCGCCACGGGCCGGCGTCTTCCGGATCACGGCCCAGGGCCAGCGCTTCCAGATCGCCGTCGTAGACTTCGCGCTTGCGATCGGCCAGGCGCTTGAAGCGCGCGAACAGGTCGTCCACCTTGGCCTCGTCGGGCTTGAAGCCCAGCTCTTCCAGACGCTTGCGCAAGGCGGCGCGACCGGAATGCTTGCCCATGGTCAACGGCGTCGGCGGCACACCCACGTCTTCGGCACGCATGATTTCGTAGGTGCCCGGATGACGCAGCACGCCGTGCTGATGAATGCCCGATTCATGCGCAAACGCATTGGCACCGACAATCGCCTTGTTGCGCTGCACGTGTTGCCCGGTGATCTGCGCCAATTGACGCGACACCGGATACAGGCGGCGTGTATCGAGATCGGTCGTCACGCCGTAATGGGCGCCGCGCACGCGCAAGGCCATCACGATTTCTTCCAGTGACGCATTGCCGGCGCGTTCGCCGATACCGTTGATCGCGCATTCGACCTGACGCGCGCCACCTTCGATCGCCGCCATCGAATTGGCCACGGCCATGCCGAGGTCATCGTGGCAATGCGCGGAAAACACGACCTTGTCGGCGTTGCGCACGTTGGCGCGCATGAAACGGAAACGCTCGGCGATTTCGGTCGGCGTCATGTAACCGACGGTGTCGGGCACATTCAAGGTACGCGCACCGGCTTCGACCGCGGCATTGAGCACTTCGATCAGGAAATCCGGTTCGGTGCGCATGCCGTCTTCAGGCGAAAACTCCACGTCGTCGCACAGCTCGCGTGCGCGCGTGACCATCTTGACCGTGGTGTCCAGCACTTGCTGCTTGCTCATGCGCAACTTGTGTTCGCGGTGCAGCGGGCTGGTCGACAGGAACAAATGCAGACGCGGCGCACGCGCGCCTTCCAGCGCCTTGGCCGCCGCCTCGACGTCGCCGGGCACGCAACGCGCCAGGCTGCAGATCGATGGGGTGCGCACCGATTCGGCAATCGCCTTGACCGCGGCAAAATCATCCGGAGAGGCGGCTGCAAAGCCCGCCTCCATCACATCCACACCAAGTTCCCCGAGCGCCTCGGCCATGCGCAGCTTCTGCGCGCGGTTCATGGAAAAACCGGGCGCTTGTTCACCATCACGCAAGGTGGTGTCGAAAATGCGAACGTGCTCGCGCACGTCATCCTCCGGGGCGTCTTGCTTGGTTTGAGGCATGAGGTTTGTCTCCGTTGGCGGAAGGCAATAAAAAACCCCGCATCCGTTTCGGGTGCGGGGTTTGGCTGTTCGGTCGTTTCTGACGCGCGCCCTATCCCGCACCTGCGCTGGTAATAAGCACAAGCACAAGCTCGAGGGCCACGATTTTCACGGCGGACGGCCGCAATCCGGCCACCGACGCTATGCGGTGATCGAGAGTCGCGTGTTGGCTGTCTGGCGTGAACATGCGGTTAAAACTACTCGCCCGTTTGTGGGCTGTCAACGCAAAAGCGGGGGATGCGGGCCGGCAATTCATATAAGCGTTTTGCATATGACGCCCGATAATCGAGGCCGGCGCAACCCGACATCCGCTGCACGAGCGCATCCCGTGCGCCCGTGCACGAAGCCGTCAGTGCGACCCGGTACGTTGACCCGGGTGATAGGTGCTGACCGCATGCTGCTTGATCTGCTCGGGCCAGAAGTAGACGGTACGCAGGTTGCCGCTGACCCAGCGATGTTGCTGGTCCTTGAAGTGCGGCGAATCCGGATCGCCGCTCTGGCCGCCGACGTGGATGGCACGAGCGCTGACCTTGGGTCCGAACTCGACCACGGCCACGAAGCTGTTGCCGGAGTTGCCGTAGTACTTCTTGGTGCCCGGCCACGGATGCGCGTTGGAAGCGGCCAGCGAACCCCAGCGCGAGGCCGTGAACGGCACCGCGATGCTTGGCTTGCTGTCGTCGAAATGCGGATGGATGGAATCATCCAGACGCTGATAACGATTGACCTGGCCCCAGGGAACGCCCCAGTAACCGAACTCGCGGGTCAGCTGATCGACGATGTCGGCCAGCGCGCCCAGGCGTTGCTCCGGCGTGGCCTTGTCGGCCATGTAGTTCAGCTCCATCTTGTCGCGGGTGTGTGCGTCCACGCCGCTGGCCTTGGCCGCCGGACGTACCTGGTTCCACAGTTTGTCGCCCCAGAACACCGCCAGCGTGGTCGGAATCGAGGCGACGCCCCAGCGGTAATCCCAGTCGCGCAGCACGCCGATCGGACCGGCGAGTTTGGCTTTCAGCGGACTGCTGTCGGGTAGCGCATCGTAGTTCTTGACCAGGATCGGGATCTGGCGTGCAAACGCCGGCAGGTAGGAATCGAACGCATCGGCGATCAGCTTGGCCTTGGTAAAGCCGCTGGCGCCGGTCAGCATCGCCGTGGCGTGATCGCCGCGCGCGTTGGGACCGAACGAATCCATGTATTGCGGATAATCGGTCCGCTTCGGACTGTATTTGCCGGCCGCCGAATACGGCCAGTCATTGGTGTTGAAGACCCAGCCATTGGGCGGATTGATGGCGTTGGGCATGGCCTTGATCGGCGTATCGCCCTGCCAGGCCGTGGCCGGGTTGCTGCCGTCGACCACCTTCATGTAGTCGAACTTGTCGTTGCGCTTGGGGATGAACTGTGGCGCCAGGAACGCGATGTTGCCCTGGTCATCGGCAAACAACGTGTTGTTGGACGAGTTGGCCTTGAGACTGGATACCTTCATGTAGCTGGCCAGATCGGTGGCCTTGGTCCGCAGCCAGCTTTGCTTGAGCGCGCGGATCGGGCGATTCATCAGCGCGGTGGTGATCCACTTGCCGTTCTCGCTGCCCACCACCGGGCCGTGCTGGGTGAAGTACGCGGTAAAGGTGCGCGAACCCATGCCGCCATCGTCCTTGCGGTACTTGATCGTGATCTCGCGCGTTTTCACCGGCAGCCATTGATCACCGAATTTGTAGACGTATTTGCCGTCGCGCTTCTTGACGGTTTCGGCAAACTCGTCGACGTTGTCCACGCCGGTGGAGGTATGCATCCAGCCGACGTGCTTGTTGAAGCCCTGGTAGATGAAAAACTGGCCCCAGGTCGAGGCGCCGTACGCATCCAGACCCTGGTCGCTGGACATCTGCGACTCGGTGCGGAAATTGAACGTCACGTGTGGGTTGATCAGCAGCAAGGCGTGACCGTCGGTGGTCAGCTTGGGTGCGATCGCGATGCCGTTGGAGCCGGTGTTGGGAATCCAGGTATCGGGCCGGGTGTCGCGCAGCGCCATCGCGGTGGCGTGATCGGCACCATAGAACGTGGCCAGGTCCGACAGGCTCACGCGGGTCACGTCGCCGCCGATGCTGCCTTCGGTGAACGACAGCGCCATCCACGGTTCGTAGTGCTTGATCACCGGATCGACATCCGGATGCGTGTGCAGGTACCAGTTGAGACCATCGGCCCAGGCAATCATCAGCTTCTGCAGCCACTCGGGGCTTTTGGCGTAGTCGGCCTTGAGTACCGTCGGGTCGATCCACAACTGCTTGCGCAAGTCCTTCCAGATCGCCTGCTTGCCTTTCCATCGCGACGTCCAGCCCAGCGCCAGCAGCAAATTGCTCTGCACGCGCTTGAAGTCGTCTTCGCATTGGGCGTAGATCATGCCGAACACGGCATCGGCATCGGTCTTGCCGTGAATGTGCGGAATGCCCCAGTCGTCGCGGGTGATGGTGACGGCCTGGGCCTCACCTTGCCATCGCGCCAGCTCGCTGGCGGTGGGGGCGGAGCTGCGGGCAAAACCGGCCGGCGCGAAGGCCAATGCCAGCAGGGCGAAACTTGCGGAAACGGATTTCAGATAATGCATGGAAACCTGCAATGAGTGACGTGGGGTGTACCGGGACCAGAACTTAACCTATGCCCAAATGAATGCGGTTGCAAAAAAGAGCGTGCGGGTCCGTCCGCACGCAACGGGGGGTGTTACGCGAATCTATTTTTTCAGCAGCGCCGTCAATTGGTCGAGCTGTGCGCGGTACTGATCGATGACGCCAGCGGTGATCTTTGCGTACTGGTTGGCGACCTTCCAGTCGCGAGCTTCGATCGACTCACGCACGCCGGGCACGGTCTTGACGCTGTAGCCGGTCAACGAACCGGGCGCGTACATCATGTTGCGGTACCACTTGCGACCGGGCAGTCCGCGCTTGTCGGTCAGCGTCTGCGCGATCGAGCCCATGAGGTCGTTGACCTTGGTCAGGCGTGCGTCCGGCATGCGGAAATCATCGGCCGCGCGCTTGGCGTAGGCCGCTCGATAGGCCTTGGCGCTTTTCGCCAATGTCGCGGCCGCCTTGTCCAGCGGCGCGAGGTTGATCTTCGGCATGTCCGACAAACGCTTGGGCGGCGCCACCGGGTGCCTCGGATCGACCACCAGCTTGAAGGCATTCATTTCCATCAGATGATGCTGTTGTTTGGTTGCCTTGCGCGTGTCCTCGACCAGCGTGTGCAGCTGTTTCACGTAGCGATCGAAGGTGGTGCTGAAATTGCCCAGCTGGAATGGCAACACCCTGGCGTTGGCGGTGCGCATGATGATGCGACCGACCACCTTGGCTTCGGCGGCCACGTACTTGAAGCCGGGATCGCCAGAACGCACGTAATGCGCGAACGAGTCATAACGCGAGTGGTAAATGCCGCTGTCGGCGTCTTCGCCACCGAAGCGCACATCCATGGCGGTGATACCCAGATGGTCGACGAACACGCCGTAGTCGGACCCGGCGCCCAGCGCACCGATCGGCAGATCGCCGCCCTTGGCCGCGCGCTTGGCGCGTTTTTTTGCCCACGGACTGGCGTCGTCGGCAAAGCCGGTGACGAGCATGTGGGCGCGCGCGCGCTTGAGCACGCTGACGCCGGTTTCCGGATCGGTCACGTCGGCGGCCACCTCGCTGATCAGATGCGCAACCGACGGACTGGCGCCCTCGCCGCGCAGGAAGCCGCGCGCCAGCGTGTCGCAATTGACGTACAACACGGCCTTGTCCTTGAGCTCTTTTGCATGCGTCTCGGCCCATTCGATCGAACCCAGGGTGCCCGGCTCCTCGGCATCCCAGCTGGCGTACACCAGCGTCCGTTTGGGTCGCCAGCCCTGCTTGTACAAATGACCCATGGCCTTGGCCTCGGCCATCATCGCCACCGTGCCGGCCAGCGGATCGTAGGCGCCGAACGTCCACGCGTCATGATGCACGCCGCGCATCACCCACTGGTCCGGCCACACCGAACCCTCGAGCTTGGCGATCACGTCATACACCGGCTGCTGGTCCCAGTTCTGCTTGACCACCAGGTGCACCTTGGTCGGCCCCGCACCGATGTGATAGGTGAACGGCAAGGCGCCGCGCCAGTTTTCCGGTGCGACCGGGCCGCCGAGCGCCTTCAACAGCGGCGTCGCGTCGGCATAGGAAATCGGCAGCACCGGAATGTCCAGCACGCCCTTGGCTTCGGACAACGGCAGCCGCTTGGCGTCCGGCGTGGAGCCCCAGCCGGGCGTCAGTGGATCGCCCTGATACGCCTCGTTGCGGACCGAACCGCGTTGCACGCCTTGTGGCGGTTTCCAGCCACCCTCGGGATAGACATCGCCCTGAAAGTAGCCGTCGTCACGCGGGTCGGAATAAATGATGCAGCCGACCGCGCCATGGCGTTGCGCCAGCAGCGGTTTGAGACCGCGCCAGCCATGGCCATAGCGCGCGATGACGATCTTGCCCTTGACGTCGATGCCGCGCCGCGCGAGCGCCTTGTAATCATCCGGCAAGCCGTAATTGACGTAGACCAGCTCGGCGGTGACGTCGCCATCGGCGCCGTAGACGTTGTACGGCGGCAACACGCCCTGCATCTTCGAAGTCGGGTCACCCGCTACCGGCGGTTCGTGCAGCTTCGCCGTGTAGGTGGTCGGGGCGACCATTTCCAGCGAGACTTTTTTCGGCGTCGGAATCAGCACACTGAACTTTTCGATGTGTGCATCCCAACCCCATTGCTTGAACTTTTTCAGGATGAACTCGGCATTGGCCTTGTCGTGCGGCGAGCCGTACTGGTTGGGTGCCGAGGTCAGGCGCTTGAGCCATTTGCGCAGTTGCGCCGGGTCGACCTGCTGGTCGAAGCGCTGCTCCAGCGCCTGCTCCTTCGCCGCTGCGCTGGTGCTGAAACCCAACATCGGCGTCGCGCCCTGGGCGCCATTGGCGGGCGCGCAACCGCCAGCCAGCAAGGTGCAGGTCAGCGCGACCAGCCACGCTCCGGTTCTTGTCATCGTCATGAATCAGTTCCTTCGGTCAGTCGAGTGAGTGGCACGATCACTTGAACGTGGCGGTCCAGCGGATCCAGTAGGAACGGCCCAGCTGGTCGAAGTTGAAAGCGTCGGTGTTGCCGTTGTCGACGTTGTTGGAGTAGAGGATCGGCGGCTGCTTGTCGAACAGGTTGTTCACGCCCAGACTGACGCGCGAATGCAACGGCTCGATGGTGTAGCTCACCGTCACGTCGTGGTACACGTGCGTGCCGTAGTCGATGTAAAACCCGTCCATGTGGCGCCCGGCCGGATGCACGTCCTGCGACGGCAGCGGCGATCCCATGCGGAAATCACCGACGTAACGGAATTTCCACGTCGCCGACCAGTCGTGGTCATGCCACATCACGCCGCCGATCGCGCGCCAACGCGGGAACAGGCATTCGCTCACGCCCGGACACGCCGCGCCCGGTGCCGAACCGGACGGCATGTAGTGGCCGGCAAAGTGATAAACCGGCACGTTCGGCGCGGTCTTGGCGTCGTAGTATTTGAGGTAGGTCGTGTCGAGGTTGAACTCGAAGCGCCCCAGCGAATGCGTCGACAGGATGTAGTGCACCGAAAAATCGATGCCGCCAGTGCTGATGCGGCCCATGTTGCCGGTCGGCTCGATCGTGTCGATGCTCAACTGGCCTTGCTGCGGTCCGCTCGGAAAGCGCTTGATGAACGGGCAGTAGATGGTCTGGCCCTGACTGCACAGGTTGAGCAGGTTCTGGATGCCGACCTCGGTGATGATGTCGTTGAGGTAGACGTGCCACACGTCGGCGCTGACCGTCAGGCCCGACAACCACGAAGGGCTGTACACCGCGCCGATGTCGAACGACTTGCCGGTCTCGGGCTTGATCGGGAAACCGGCGATTTTCGAGCCGGCCTCGTGGATGCTGGTCTCGACCGCCTGGGCCACGCTCTGGTTCACGAAGCTGCCATCGGTCGGCACGTTCACGCAGGCCGGATCGACCGGATTGCCGGTATAGCCGTCACACGGGTCGGACGAGATGTACGGACTGGTGTAATCGAGCGGACCGAACACCTCGCCGATATCCGGCGCACGGAACACCTCTTCGACAGACCCGCGCAACAGCAGATCCTGGATCGGTCGCCATTCGACCTTGAACTCCATGTTGTTGGTATTGCCGAAGCTGCTGAATTTGGAATAGCGGTCGCCGATGGTGACGTTCAGTCCATACGCACCCGGCACGCCGGCCAGGATCGGAATGAACAATTCGCCGTAGGCTTCCTTGACGTTGAACCCGCCACTGATCGGCTGCGAACAATTGCGGCGCATGTCGCAACTGCCGGTGATCGGGTTGTACAAATACAGCGGGCTGATCTGCGAAGAATAATGCTGTTTGCGGTAGTCCACGCCCACGGCCAGCTGCACGGTGCCGGCCGGAAGATCGAAGATGCCGCCACTGGCCATGGCGTGCCAGATCTTCTGTTGCTGGCGACTGTTGTACATGGTGTGCACATTGGCCCGTTCCAGCGCCGCAATCGAGTTGGCCGATTGCTGATTGAACGGATTGAATGACGCATCGCAATTGGCGATCGGATCGCCGGGCGTGCCACAGACGATCTTGCCGGTGGCCGGATCCTTGAACGACGGACCCATGTACAACTTCGATACCTGGGCCAGGCCGCTCTGGATGTGGAACAAATGCTCGTGGCCATAATTCATGCCCACGTTCCACTGCCAGTACTTGTCGCCGATATTGAACGTGCCCTTGAAGCCCAGGTCGATCTGCGCGACCGTGATGCTGTTGTCATCCTTGCGGTTGCCCAGACCCACCGTGCGCGAACGGAAGGCGTTGCCTTGCGGTCCGAAGTTGACGCCAAACGGATTCCAGTAATTGTTGGCCGCGATCTTCACGCCCGGCGTATGGAATGTGTTCGGCGCCTGATGGAACTTGGAACGCAGCTTGGTGTAATACGCATCCAGATAGACCGACGTTTTTCCGGTCAGATGGTAGTTGCCAAGCAGGAACGCCTTGGTGCGCTGTTGCGGCGTCAACAGTTCGGTCGCCGCATAATAGTTGTACTTGTCGCTGTTCGGGCCACTGTTTTGATAACAATGATAATCGTTGATCGGATCGAGCCCGCTGGCGCCCGGATTGCGCGCCACATGACCGGAGTCGCAGTTGGCGAAATGGGCGGCAATCGGACCGCTGCTCGGCAACTGGATGTTGCCGTACGGTGAATTGGACGAACCGCCCTGGGACACCTCGGTCTGGCCATTGCGCCCGGACAACTGCAGAGCAACGCTGGAGAAGTCGCGCTGGTTCTGATCCACGCCATCGGTCTTGCTCCAACCCACGCCAGCAATGATGCTGCCACTTTCGCCGGCCTGCCCGACCGTGAGCTGAAAACCCCGTGCACGGTTGTCGGCATGCGCGGTCTGGCCGAAACGGCCGCTGATCTGTGCGCCTGCGAAGTGCTTTTTGGTGATGAAATTGACCACGCCACCGATCGCGTCGGACCCGTAGACCGCGGACGCGCCGTTCTTGAGCACCTCGATGTGGTCGATCATGCCGACTGGAATCGAGCTGACATCACTGCTCAGGACGCGGCGCCCGTCAACCAGGATCAGCGTGCGCTTGGGCCCGAGGCCGCGCATGCTCAGGTGCGTGGTGCCGTAACTGTCTCCGGAGGTGTGGTCCTGCGGATTGAGTGCGCCGCCGGTCATCGCCGGCAAATGCTGCATCAACTCGCCGATGGTCAGCGCGCCGGTGGCCTCGATCTGGTCGTGGCCGACCCGCAACACCGGGTTGGCCGTCTCCATGTCGACGCGGCGGATATGCGAGCCGGTGACAATGACGCCCTTGAGTTCCTGCGCATTGGCGGCTTGGGCCTGATCTTGTTCGCTTGCCTGTGCCGCCGCCGCATGCGCCGTCATGGGTGTGGCCAGCAAACCGGCCACGCCGGCCGACAATGCCACGGCAATGGCGCGGGTCATGGCGCGGTGACGCAAGGTCGCGCCCGTTGTCGCCCCGGAGTACGTGCACGTTTGACGCGCATGATGACGCGGATTCCGCCTGGTGTCGCTCATCCCCATTCTCCTCGACATGATCGAATGCGACATCTCGCATTCGGCCCCTCATGTCTTCTCAACGGGATGCACGGACGAATCCCTACCCCTGCCGGAAGAAATTGCCGCAAACGATATCCATTGCAGGAGCGGCGGATTCCACTCTGAAGTGCAACAAGGGCTTGATCGGGAGCGTCTTGAACCTTCCCGGACTACGACCGCTTGCCCGCGAGCGTTGATGCCTCGTGTATGACCTGGATATCCGGCATGTCGGCGCGGGCCACCAACGCGTAGTTGTAACCATTGCCGGACCAGTATGCGGTGGCCAGACCGCCCTCGCGCAGTTGCCCGCGCGGCAAGGTGCCACGAGTTTTGGAGGGTGGACGGATATAGAAGCTGATGGCGTCGCCGCGACGATCTTCATACAGCACCATGGCGGCGGGTCCGCTGCCGGTTGCCAGCAGGCGGCCACCGACGGGATGGAATCCTGCGCCGTGCAGATTCGGCAAACGCGGGGCGTTGCGGAAATGCTCATTCAGCCACGTTTGCAGATCACCGGCATGGTGTTGCGTGATGTCGAACTGCACATGCCGGTTCGTCGCAAACATGCGGTAGGCCTGACGTGCATCGGCCATGGGCGCCGTGGCCACCGGCGCGGTCAAACCATGTGCCTGCCAGCCACCGATGGCACCCACACCAAGCGTCAACACCAGCATTGCGGCCATGGCCACGCGGGTGCGCGCGCTACGCCGCTGCCGCGTCCGAATCACGGCCGGATCCAGCGCCGGCTCGCCCGCTGATTTCGGAAAACTTCCCATCGCGGCACGCAGCTGCTGTGCATCGCGTTGCCAGCGACGAATCTCCCCGGCGCGTTCCGGGTGGCGATCCAGCCAGGCCTCCATGGCATGGACGCCGGCTTCGTCCAGACAGCCATCGATGTAGGCGTGGATGTCGTTGTCAGAGGGAAACACGTATGTATCGTTCATTTGAGTATCCGCAATGCAGGAGTCTTTGCCGTTTCACCATCGCCCAACCGGCGCAAGGCGGCCCGGGCGCGCGACAGCCGCGACATCACGGTGCCGATGGGTACGTCAAGCAGGGTCGCCACTTCGCGATAGCTGAGCCCCTCCACCGACACCCACAGCAACAGCAGTCGTTGCGGATCGGGCAAGCGTTCCAGTGCCTGGACGACCGATTGCGCGATCACCTCGCGCTCCAGCGCCGGTTGTTCGGTCGGCGCGGTGCGGCCGAACAGTTCGAGCATGCGTCCGTAGCGTCGGGCGCGACGCTGATCGTCCAGAAACCGGCGATACGCGATGGCAAACAACCACGCCCGCAACGCGGTGTCGTCGCGGCGACTGCCCCAACGCGAAAGCGCTTTTTCGAAGGTGGACTGGACAAGGTCGTCGGCGCGACTGGCATCACGCGTCAACCAGCGCGCAAAACGACGCAAGCGCGGCAGGAGCTCGCGCAACTGCTCGTCAATGTCTGGATCGTGCATGACCGTACCGGCCTGTCGAAGTGGATAACTACATGATAGACGCCACCACGAGCCGATTATTCCCGAGGCATGGAATAAATTCCGCTGGGGGGCGTCCCACACCTGCAACCCGTCATTGATCAGTTTGATCGACGGGTGACGACCCCTTCCCCACAGCACAGGAACCGATCATGAATTTGAGCCATTGTTTGCCAAACACGCGACACTCGCGCCTGATTCGGATTTGCGGCGCCGTGGCGCTTGCGTTCCCCCTGGGTGCCGGCGTGACCCAAGCGGCCGAACCGCAAGACCTGTTCCCCGCGCCGGTCTACGTGACCTTGCAATCAAGCGATGCGGTGCAACACCTGCCCACGGACAACACCTGGAACGGACTGAGCGGCGCCCATTACGACGCCATCGGTCCCGATGGCACCCGCATGCTGGTCAGCAGCAAGGATTCGCCCGAGGCCTACTTGCTCAATGCACACACGGGCGAAAAGCTGGCCACCTTCAAGGTCGGCCCGGTGCCCCAGGGCATGACGATCAGCCCGAATGGCCGCTGGGGGCTGGCGGTTAGCGCCGGCGACGGCACCGTGGCGGTCATTGATCTTCGCGAACAAAGGGTGATCAAGTCCGTCAAGGTCGGCAAGACGCCGCACAACGTGCGGTTCACCAGCGACGGCAAACGTGCCTACGTCACCTTGCAGGGCGCCGGTAGCGTGGCCGTGATCGACATGCGCACGCTCAAGATGGTGAAAGCGTTTCCGGTGCCCGGCATCAAACATCCGCACAACCTCGACTTGTCTGCCGACGGCAAGGTTTTGTGGATACGTGGCCTGATCGGCAAGGTGGCCGCGGTCGATCTTCAATCGCACGAGGTGCTTGCGGTGATCCCGGTCGGCTTGGGCCACGCCGGCATCGATGTCATTCCCGGTGGTCGTTACGTGTTCACCGGCGCGATTGCCGACCACGTGGTGGACGTGATAGATCCGACCACCTTCAACGTGGTCAAAAGCATCGACGTCGGACAGGGACCGCACGGCGTGCGCGCCAGTCGCGATGGACGCTGGGTCTACGTTGCCGTGACCGGCACCGACAAGGTCGCCGTCATCGACGTAAAGACACTGAAAGTCGTCAAACAGATACCGACGCGCGGAAAGCTGCCGTTCTGGATTGCCGTGGCTGGCAACGATTGAAGCCTGGGAGTTTGGGCGGCAGGAACTGTCGAGGCGAAAAAGTGACTGCGTGAGAACGGATTCTCGACGTTTTGCCGGGCCATGGTGGTTCCATGGGTCAAAAAGCGGCGGAAGTATGGACCGCGCAGGCGCTTTTGCAGCCCGGTCGATTTCTACGGCCCAAGCTCCCAGCGAACCACCAACTCCTTCCCATTACTCCGAGGCCGTTCCATGACCGACGCATTCAATCCATCGCTCTCTCGTCGCCGTGTGCTCCGATATCTGGCCGTCGCCGCGGGTTCGGCAGTCGGCCTGCCCGTACTGACCCAAGCCGCCACCAAGGCATCCGATCCTGTCGGGGGGCCGGTCGCCAAATCAGCCGTGCAATACCAGGACCATCCCAGCGGCACATCGGCATGCGCCACTTGCGCCAACTTCATTGCTGGTAAAAGCCCTGCCGGGCCCGGGCACTGCGCCATCGTGTCCGGCAAGATCAGTCCGAAAGGCTGGTGTTTGGCCTATGCCGCAAAGGGATAGACAGCATCCACACACAACCGCACACCGCCACCTTTTGCGAATACGTCAAATGTGTCAATAACGCACGGTCCAACGCAACCAGTAATAGCGCCCCATCAAGTCGAAATTGAGCGCATCGGTATTGGCGTTGTCGGTGTTATTGGCGTACAGGATGGGCGGCTGTTTGTCGAAGAGGTTGTTGACGCCCAAGGTCACGCGCGAATGCAGTGGAGCAATGCGGTAGGCAAGCGCGACATCGTGGTACAGCGTCGCACCGTAATCGATGTAGAACCCGTCAAGCCGGCCACCTGCCGGGTGCGTGTCTTGCGACGGTGAGGACGAGCCCATGCGGAAGTCGCCGATGTAACGGACTTTCCACAATGCCGACCACGGCCCCTTGTCCCACATGAGCACCGCATTGGCCCGCCAACGCGGGAACAGGCATTGGCCGACCCCGGGACAGGCCGTCCCTTGTGCCGATCCCTCCGGCATGTATTGCCCGGCGAAGTGATACGCCGGCACGCCGGGAGCGGTCTTGACGTTGTAGTAGCGCAGATAGGTACCGAACAGCTTGAACGAGAAGCGCCCCAATTGTGCGGTCTGCACGGTATAGCTGCTGTCCAGATCAATGCTGCCGATACCGAGGTGGCCCATGTTGCTGGTCGGCTGCAAGGTTTTGCTGCTCAGTTGCCCCTGCTGCGGACCACTGGGAAAGCGGTGGATGAATCGGCAGTACGCACGACGACCGTCACTGCACAGATTCAGCAGGTTTTGTGCGCTGATGATGGTGATGATGTGGTTCAGATACAAATGCCACGCATCCACGCTGACGGTCAGTCCCGGCGCCCAATCGGGGCTGTAGACGATGCCGATGTCGAACGATTTTCCGGTCTCGGGCTGGATCGGAAACCCCGACGCGCGCGCACCGGCTTCATGAATGCTCGTTTCCACGCCTTGGCGCACGCTGTGGTTGGTGAAGCTGCCGTCGGTCGGCACGTGGATGCATGCGGGATCGAGCGGCTTGCCGGTGTAGCCACGGCAGGGATCGGTGGTGATGAACGGGCTCGTGTACGAGCGCGGTGAAAACATCTCCAGGATGTTGGGTGCACGAAATACCTGCTCCACCGAACCACGCACAAGCAGGCTGCGGACCGGACGCCATTCGAGTTTCAACTCGGCATTGTTGGTGCTGCCGAAACTGCTGTAATGCGAGTATCGACTGCCAATGGTGACATTGAGTCCATAGGCCCACGGTTGCCTGGAAACAATCGGGATGAACAGCTCGCCGTAGGCTTCCTGGATGGTGATATCGCCATGGACCGAACTGGAGCACTCACGCCCCATCGCGCAAGTACCGGTCACTGGATCGAATGCATACAAGGGGCTGACGTGCGACTGATACTGGCGCTTGCGATGGTTCACGCCCACGGCAAACTGCACCGTCCCGGCCGGCAGATCCAACAGCCCGCCTTCCGCGTTGGCTTGCCAGATTTTCTGCTCGAACGTGCCGGTGGTGATGGTGTGCACATTGGCGCGCTCGAGTGCGGCAATCGTGTTGGGGGCCTGCATGTTGAATGGGTTGAACGCGGCGTTGCAATCGGCCATGGGATGATCCGGCGTGCCGCACGTCACCTCGCCGGTATCGGGGTCGAGGAACGATGGCCCGGTGTACAAGCGTGACCGCTGCGCGAAGCCGCTGCGCTCGGAGTGTGTGTGTTCGTGTCCGTAGTTCAGACCGGCCTCCCAATGCCAGCGGTTGCCGAACATCGAGAACGTGCCCTTCAGACCCACGGCGGCCTGTGCATTGGTCACGCGATTGCGCGCGATGCGGTCACCGATACCCACGGTACGCGAACGGAAAGCATTACCGTGCGGACCGAAATCGACGCCGAACGGGTTCCAGTAATTTTGCGCCGAGATCCGCACACCCGGCGTGTGGAACGTGTTCGGTGCCTGGTGGAAATAGGCGCGCGTCCGCGTGTAGTACGCATCCAGATAGATCGAGACGTTCGAGCGCAGGTGATAGGTCCCGAGGATGAAGGCGTGGGTACGCTCCTGCGGCGTCATCAATTCGGTCGACGTGTTGTAGTTGTACTTGTCGCTGTGCGGGCCGTTGTAGTGATAGCAATGGTAGTCGTTGATCGGGTCCATTCCGCTGGCGCCGGGATTGCGCGCGACATGACCCGAAGCACAGGTGGCGAAAGCGTCGTGGATCGGACCGCTTTCGGGAAGCTGGATGTTGCCGTACGGCGAATTGGACGAGCCTCCGCGAAACACGCCCACGGTCCCGTCGGGCCTGACGCCCAGTTCAAGGGCGTAACGCGACCATGGCCGCGCGATCTGGTCGACGCCGTCGATGCGGCTCCAGCCCAGGCCGCCGATGACGCTGCCCTTGTCCGTCGACTGCCCGAACGTGAGCGTGTAGCCGCGACTGCGCGCGTCGGCATGCGAAGACTGACCGACCCGCCCGGTGACCTGCACGCCGCGAAAGTGCCTGCGGGTGATGAAGTTGACCACGCCGCCGATGGCATCGGATCCGTACACGGCCGAGGCACCGTTCTTGAGCACCTCGATGCGGTCGATCATGGCCGCGGGAATGGAGCTGATATCCGAGCTCAGGACACGGCGCCCGTCCACCAGTATCAACGTGCGATCCGGCCCGAGTCCACGCAAACTCAGACGCGTGCGACCGAAAGTGTTCGAGGCCGAACTGGTGTGGTCCTGCGGATTGATCGCGCCGCCAGTCATGGCCGGCAGACGCTGGACCAGTCCACCCAGTGTCATCGCACCGCTGGCGGCGATGACGGCATGCGAAACGGTATGCACGGGATTGGCGGTTTCGACATCGACGCGGCGAATATGCGATCCGGTGACGATGACGGCGGCCAATTCCTGGGCGTGCTTCTGCCTCATCCGGCGGCCATTTGCTCCCGCGACGGCAGAAGCTCTCGTCGCGTCACCCGATGACGGGTGCTTGCGCGGTACCAGCACGAACGCGGACGAACCCAGCGATCGCCATGTGACCCCGGTCCCCTGCAACACGCGGCGCAATGCCCCGCGCACGGTATAGCTTCCCGACAACCCGGACGACGTCTTTCCACGCACCCGATCCGGCGCGTAGATGATCTGGACATCGCTTTGCCGACCCAGCGCGTCGATGACCGCGCCAAGCGTACCGGCCGGAATGTCGTAAACGCGCTCGCGCATGACCGCCTGAGTCGCGTGCGTCACGCCGACGGGAACCATCGCACCCATACTGGCGGACAATACGAGGGTCATGGCGTGCACGCCGACACGGCGCCGAAACCGCCCGAGGCACGCACTCGCGCAACCCGGCTCGGAGTCGGTGGGGGCCGGCGCGCGTCCCATCACGCAGGGGCCGGATTGTAGTAGAGCGCAACGATGCCCACGCGGCTACCCGTGTGCCTGAAAAGATGCCTGCGTGAATGTTACCGAGTTTGCTGGTGCGGATGTCCAGCGGCATTGCCCCCGCCACGACACGTCATTTGCGCGCCAGCACCACGCGGTCACCCGATGCGTTCGTGGCCTTGACCGGCCAACCCTCTTCGAGCGCCTGCACCAGGGTCCGTTGATCGCCGACATGAAACACGCCGCTGATGCGCAATGTCTTCAGCGATGCATCGCCAATCACCACCTGGGTCGTGCTGTAGCGATTCATCGCCGCGAGCAGTCGCGGCAGACGCCAGTCATGCACGAACAGCTTGCCGGCGGTCCAACCCCTGGCCTGCGTCATGTCCGCCGGATGCACCGGCCCGATGCTGCCGGTACGGTCGAAGTGCAACCGCTGACCCGAGGTCAACGCGGCACGCCGCACGGTGTCATCGACTCGCGTGGCAATCGCCAGCTGGCCGTGCAACAGCGTCACATCGACCTTGTCGCCGTCCAGTGCGACCTGGAAGCGCGTGCCAAGCGCGGTGACGGTGCCGTTGTACGCATGCACCACGAAGGGCCAGTGTGGGTCACCATGCACGCTGAACTGGGCGCGCCCGCGCATCAGGTCGACCCGGCGCGCGCGGTCGCTGTAGCGCACGCGCACGACCGAATGGGTATCGAGCAGGATGCTCGAACCATCGCTGAGCGGGATCGTGCGTTGCTGTCCGATCGCGGTGCGATAAACCGTACCGGTCGGTGCATTCGGCGGTGACAGCCAGGTCGGTACCACCAGCAAGGCGACCACCAGCAGCGCGGCCACCGCCAGCGTCGCGGCACCCCAGCGATAAAGCGGTTGCCGCGGGCGCGATGGTTGCAGCGCGCGCTGCGCCGCCGCCGCCAGGGCCGGATCGGTATCGATGGCTTGCGCACTCAGATTCCATATCCGTTCGGCCTGGGCATAGGCCGACGCATGCGCCGGGCTGGCTGCGCGCCAGCGTTCGAATGCATCGCGATCGGCATCCGTGCAATCGGGATCAAGCAGGCGTGCCAGCCATTGTTCGGCCGTATCGGGCACGTCTGCACGTGATCCTTTCGCGGTGTATTGGGCTTCCATACTCATTCAAACGTTTCAGCCACCATATTGCCTACCTTTTGTCGCAGCTTCGCAAGCGCCTTGGCCAGGTGTTTTTCCACCGTTTTTGCCGATATGCCGCAACGTTCGGCAATTTGCGCATGGCTCATGCCATGCACGCGCTTGAGCAGGTAGACCCGCTGACACTTGGGCGGCAGTTCGCGAATCGCCGCGCGCAAGCATGCCATGCGCTGCTCGTGGTCGGCCTGATCTTCGGGCGAGCGCCCGGGCGCCTCCAGGCTCTGCGTGTCCAGACTGACGTGTCGTTTGCTCCGATGCGACACCGCGGCACGATACTGGTCATGCGCCACGTTGATTGCGATACGGTACAATAGGCGCTGCCACGTCGAGGCCGGCGCCGACTCGTGGTAACGCAGCATCCGTGCCATGCTTTCCTGCGCCGCGTCCTCGGCATCCTGCCGCGTTGCCGTACGTTGGTTGAGGAATTTTACCAGTCCGCGGTATTGCTCGCTGAAAAACTTCTCGAAGCCGGCGCCGGCGGTTGCTGCCGGTTCGGCCGGATGCGCGGGTGGACGACCGCGGATCGGCGTGGCATGCCCTTCGTGTTGTCTGCTTGTCGCCATGCGTGCCTGATTTCGTTCGTGCCAATGAATGCCGCACCCATCCTCGCCGTCCCTTTCCTTGCTGGCAGCTTACTGCACCGCAGCAAGCATGGCAGCCTGTCGTCAGGCCACCACGGATCCCCGCAGCTCGTCGCGCAACGCCGCATAGCGGGCCTGGATCGCGTCGGCGTGTGCCGGGCGTGCGAGCAATGCCTCAAGTGCGGGTGGTACGGCCACGGCATGGCCCACCAGTGGTTCCACGACGCGTTCGAACTTGGCCGGATGAGCGGTGGCGACCACGTAACGATGGCGTTTGTCGCCACTGTCGCGCAGGCGATCAAGTTCATGCATGGCCGTTGCCGTGTGCGGACAAACGACGGTGTCGTGCTCGCGTGCCAGGCGCGCGATGGTGTCGCGGATGGTGGCGTCGTCGACACTGCCGGCACCGAATGCCTGACGCAGTGCGGCATCGTCTCCGTTCCACAACCAGCGCAGGCGCTCGAAGTTGCTTGGCGCGCCGATGTCCATGGCATTGGCGAGGGTCGCCACGCCCGTGCGTGGGCGATAGTCCTCACCGGCAAAATACTCGGGCAGGGTCGCGTTGCGGTTGGAGGCCAGGTGAATGTCGCCGATCGGCATGCCGACCGCTCGCGCCCACACGCAGGCCAGCGCATTGCCGAGATTGCCGGTGGGAATGACGAAACGCGCCGGCTCGCCATGGTCGCGATGATGGCGCAAGGCAACCTGCGCGTAGTACGTCATTTGCGGCAAGAGGCGACCGAGACTGATGCTGTTGGCCGAGGTCAACGGCACGTCCGCTTGCAGTTGGGTATCGGCCAACGCCTGTTTGACCAGCTGCTGGCAGTCGTCGAAGCTGCCGTCCAGACGCAGCGTGCGCACGTTGTCGCCAAAGCATCCGAGCTGATGCGCCTGACGTGGCGACACGCGTCCATCCGGATACACGACGCACACGCGCATGCCCGGAACGCGGTGAAATGCCGCCGCGACGGCCGCCCCGGTATCGCCGGACGTGGCAACCAGGACGGTCAACGGCCGATCCGTGTCGTGATGCAAACGGCGCAAGCAGGCCGCGAGGAAGCGCGCGCCAAAATCCTTGAATGCAGCCGTCGGGCCATGGAACAACTCGAGCACACTCGCGTTCGCACATGGCAGCGGCGTGACCGGTGCGGGGAAGGTCAATGCCTCGGCGCAAATATCCGCAAGCGCGCCGCGCAGCGGGTCGCCGGCAAAGAACGGTGCCAGCATGGCGGCTGCCAATTCGGGCAACGGTGCGTCGGGATCGAGCGCAGCCACATCGACTTGCGGCATCTGCTCGGGGACATAGAGGCCGCCGTCAGGGGCCAAACCGGCGGCGATGGCCGGGCCAAGCGTGACCGGAGCGGCGCTCTCGCGGGTGCTGATGTATTTCATGGGTGCGGAAGGTGTCCTGAAGTGGTGCGCGTTCACGCACGTTGTGCGGCGGCTTGTTGCGGGCTTTGTCGTGCCGGGCCGTCGTCGACGATCGTGGCGGCGGCGCTGTTGATCGGTGCCACGAAGCAATCGGCCTCGACACCGGCGGTGACAAACGCGTCGGCCATGGCTTTGACGGCCGTTTGTGCGCCTGCACGCGTTTCAAACCAGCCGAACACGCTCGGCCCGCCGCCGGAGATGCTGGCGCCCATGGCGCCGTGTTCAAGTGCCGCCTGTTTGACCGCGTCAAAGGCGGGTATCAGCGCCGCGCGACGCGGTTCGATCAGCACGTCGGCGAGACCGGCGCGAACCAGTTCGGCGTCGTGCTTGAAACAGCCGGCCAGAACCAGCGCCAGATTCGCGCTTTGCTGGACGAACGTCGGCAAGGCATAGTCACCCGCCAGTGCCGCCCGCGATCGACGCGTTTCCAGCACCAGATGCGGATGCACCAATGCGGCATGCCAGGCATCGGGTACGGGAATGCGCTCGAGGCGGTTCGCCGTCGCCAGAACCAGGCCCCCCAGCAACATGCCGCCGAGGTTGTCGCCGTGACGTCCGCCGCTGGCGACCGCTTCGCCTTCGAGCGCGAACGGATACAGCGCCTGCGCGTCAAGCGGCTTGTCCAGCAATGCATTTGCCGCGACCAACGCGGCCACGCACGACGCCGCCGAACCACCCATGCCCGAGCCCAGCGGAATGCCCTTCTCGAGCGTCAACGCGAACCCGAATGGAAGATCGAGCGCGGCGCGCAGCGCGATCAGTGCCGCGCTCGCGGTGTTGCGTTGCGGGTCGCTCGGCAATGCGCTCACACACCCGGCAATGTTGTCGATACGGACTTCGGGAGCGTCGATCCGGCGCACGATGGCGTGGTCACCGATGCTCGCCAGCGCATGCCCCAGGACGTCGAAACCGACGGCGGTATTACCGACACTGGCCGGCGACCAGGCACGTGCCTGCATGCGTGGCGAACTCATGCGGGCAAGGCCTCGGCCACACGCAGCACGTCGGCGAACACGCCGGCCGCCGTCACCTCGGGACCGGCGCCCGGGCCCTGCACCACCAGGGGGTTCTCGTTGTAACGACGGGTGGCGAACACGATCATGTTGTCGGTCAGGCGTGCATGGGCCAGGGGATGGCTGCGTGGAACGGCCTGCAACTGCACCCGTGCACGACCATCGGCTTCCAAGCGTGCAACATAACGCAACACGCCATTGCATGCATCGGCTTCGGCCAGACGCCGAGCCATGGGCTCGTCCAGTTCGCCCAGCCGTTTGGCAAAGGTCTCGGCATCCACGTCAGCCAATCCGGCCGGAACCAGCGATTGAACTTCCACCTCGTCCAGCGACAGTTGCATGCCGGCCTGGCGCGCGAGGATCACGAGCTTGCGCGCGACGTCCACACCGCCGAGGTCCTGCCGCGCGTCGGGCTCGGCGTAGCCGCAATCGACGGCCTCGCGCACCAGCTCCGAAAACGGCCGCTGACCATCAAAGTGGTAGAACAGCCACGCCATGGTGCCGGACAACATGCCTTCGATCGATTCCAGGCGATCGCCGGTATCGATCAGATCACGCAATGTCTTGAGGACGGGCAGCCCGGCACCCACCGTCGTCTCATGCAGCCAGTGGCTGCCGCCTTGTTCGGCACACTCTTGCAACCGCCGCCAACGTTCGATCGGTCCCGCCGGGGCAAGCTTGTTCGGTGTCACGATGTGGATGCCCGAACGCAACCAGTCGGCGTAGTGATCGACCACCTGTTCACTTGCGCTGCAATCGACGATCAATGCGTTCGGAGCGCTCTTGAGATAGTTGGCCAGCTCATCAAGGGCGGCCGGACGCCAGGTCTGCGCGCCGCCGGTACGCGTGTTGAGTGCGGCATCGTCGCAATCGAGCCACATGTGGCGGCTGTCGACGACCGCACACAGTTTGAGATCCAGGCGATGACTGCGGCGCAGCTGTGCCTGGGTTTCACGCAGTTGCTGCAGCAAGGCACTGCCGACGTGGCCCGGACCGACGACGGCCAGGGTCAGGGTGCGCATGCGCGACCGCGCTGCCGGAGGCGGTGCGGGCTGCAGGTTGGCGGCGGCTGGTGCTTTGGATACGCGGGCGTTCACGTCGGCTCTCCTCATGGAGGCCCGGTCCGCGTTCGGGAAGGTCTACTCAACGACCCATCCCGGACGGGGATGGGCCGTTGGTGATCACTTATCTACGCGCGCTCACCTGCCCATCCGCGACCGATGCCGGTCGTGGTAATGGACGTAATGGTGGTAATCAGCGCGAAGTACATGCGAGCAAACTAACCGAGCGCTTGTACCTCGGCAAATAACCCAATCGAATAATTGTCACCAACCGCGTCAATTCGACATTCGGACGCGCATAAAAACGGGCGCCATGAGGCGCCCGTCATACGACTTCCCGTGTGTCTGCATCAATTGGTGTTGATGAATCCGACCTTCTTCACATCGACGTTCTTGGCGTCGGACAACACCTTGGCGACGAACTTGTATTGCACGTTGTCATCCGCCTGGATCTGCACTTCCGGCTGCTTGTCCTTGGGCATCTGCCCGATCACCCGCAGCTGACCAAGCAATTGTTGCTCCGTCATGCGTCGATTGGCCATGTACAAGGTGCCATCCGCCTTGATGACGATTTTCTTCGGTTCCGGCGGATTCTCCGGCGGCTTGACGTCCTGGTTGGGCTGCGGCAAGTCGATACGGATCTTGTGCGTCATGATCGGCGCGGTAATCAGGAAGATGATCACCAGCACCAACATCACATCCACCAGCGGCGTGATGTTGATGTCCGAGATCGGCATGTTGCTTGAGCCGCGTTTGAAGCTTTTAGCCATCAGTACTACCTCCAGTCATCGCCTGCTTCCCGGCCGTTGCGAATGACCTTGTTTCACGTCCGCGGGTTTCCCGATCGACGCTCATCATGTCGTTGTCGGAAGTGTGGCTGGCGCGCTCATCGCCAGCCACACACGTTCCTCGAAACCACCTAGCCACCGTTCTTCTCCGCGGCAGTGACGAACTGCATGTGCACCATGCCCGTCGACTTCGCCGTCTCCAGCGCCTCACGGATCAGCCGGTACTGGACCGTCTTGTCCGCACGAATGCGCAGCGGAGGTTGCGGAAGCTTCTGCGCGGTCACCGCGAGGTGTGCTTTCAGCTCCGCCTTGGTGACCTTCTTGCCATTCCAGTACATCTCGCCGCCCTGCTTGATCGCAAGATTGACCGGCGGCGTGTTTTTGCTCGGCTTGGCCTGATTGAGCACCGTCTCGGGCAAAGTTACCTTGACGGTCGGCGTGGACATGGGTGCCGTGATCATGAAGATGATCAGCAGCACCAACATGACATCCGCCAATGGCGTGATGTTGATATCAGCGCTGACGGTACCTGGATCGCTGTTTGTACCAGCCATTGCTCAATCCTCAGTGGTTCGTTTCACCGGTGCGCGAACCCGTGACGAAGAAGTCGTGCAGGTCGTGCGCGAAGTCGTCGAAGCGGGACAGCGTCAGGCGATTGGAACGGGCGAAGAAGTTGTACGCCAGCACGGCCGGAATGGCGGTCACCAGACCCAGAGCGGTCATGTACAGCGCCTGGCCCACGGGGCCGGCCACGGTGGTGATCGAGGCCGAACCGGTGGCACCGATGCTGACCAGGGCGTGCACGATGCCGAGCACGGTACCGAGCAGACCGACGTACACGGCCGCCGAACCGATGGCGGCGAGCAGCGTCAGGCCGCTTTCCAGACGCACCGTCTCGCGGGCGATGGACTGGCGCAGGGCGCGATCGATGAACTCGGAACGATCCAGCGTCTCGGCCAGCGTGCCGCCGTCGGCCTTCTGGTGGTGGGTCGCCGCAATCGCGCAATCGAGGGCGATCTTGGAGAACGGCTCGCCGCTGGGCTGCGCTTCCATGGCGCGAATCGATTCCTGCGCGGAACCGGCTTCCCAGAACTCGCGCACCACCTTGTCGGCCCGCGAACGGATGATGGCGTTGCGAATGCCGTTGAAGATGATGAAGAACCAGGAACAAGCGGACATGATGACCAGGATGATGAGCACCACCCAGTCGAACGTGGCCATGTCGTGGAGGAACTTGGAAAAGCTCAAGCCATTGGCGAGAGCCTCGCCCTTGCCCTGAGTCTGAGCTTGCAGGAAGGCCAGCAGGGCCGGGGTGTTTTGAAGGAACATAACGCTACCTTTGGGAAGTCAATCTGATAATGAGCGTAGTGACTGCAGCCACTAATACATCTGGTTGAGTTTGAAAGTAACCGGTACCCGAGCCCATCCCTTGAACGGGACGCCATCTTTTGTACCAGGGTTGAAACGCCAGTTCTTTGCAGCGCGAATGGCGGCCCTGTCCAGTTCGTGATACCCGCTGGACTTGTCGACCTTGACCTTGAGCGGCTGACCATTAACACCCACCAGCACCAACAGGATCACGGTGCCTTGGTGGCGCATGCGCACCGCCTGGGGTGGATAGCGAGGCGGATGATGCTGCCGGTAGGACAAGTTCGTGCTTGGCGCAATCGTCTTGGGCGGCGGCGGCGGCGACGGCGGAGCCGGCGGTGGCGCTGCCACGGCTTGCGACGATTTTTCCAGCACCGGCGGCGGTGGCGCCGGCGGCGGCGGCATCGGCGGCGGCTTGACCATCTTGATGATCTTCGGCGGCGGCTGCTTGGGCGGCTCCGGCGGCGGCGGCGGCGGCGGTGGCGGCGGCGGCGGCGGCTGGATGAACGTCACCTGCGTCACGTGATCCTTGTGCTTCTTCTTGCCTGAAGGAGGCGCGGCTGGCGTCATGATCATCATGAAGGCGCCCACATGCAGGGCAATCACACCGGCGATTGCCCAGGTGCGCCTCCAATTGAATCCTTGGCCGCCGTAATTGTCTATCGTTGAGGCCATCAGTTACACGTAATCAGTCAAAATAAAATGTGGCTACCGCAATGCATCGGCATTGGCTTCACTGAAGAAGCCATGTCACCTGAATGCAAGGCAGGAAGTGATTCACGTTACAACAGTGGGTAGCGTTTGTATAGATGTTTTGCATCGGTTCAAAGCGCCCTGCTGAAACGTCATAAGTCATCGGTTTTCAGTGCCCGGCTTGCTTCAACCAGGCTTTGGCCTTGGCGCTCGTCTCGGGATACTGTGCCGCCTTCTTCATGGCCTTGACCGCCGCGGACTTGTTGTTCATCCCGCGCTCGGCCCTGGCGATGAGCAGGTACGCCTGACCCTTGTGCTTGGTGCCCTTGGCGATGGCCTTGCGTGCCGCATCACGTGAATCGCTGTATTTCTTGTCGGCCGAAAGCAGTTCGGCGCGACGCAATTCGGCCCTGCCATCGGTGCCCAGGGGTGCGGCCTTGGTGTAGGCGGCCAATGCCTGATCGCGATCGCCACCAACGAGTGCGGCGTCGCCTTTCAGCTTGTAATAATCGTAGTCGGTTTTGACGATGCCCTTGCTCAGGCCTTCCTTGAGTACGGCAAGCGCCTTGTCGGCATACGGTTTCGGATCCTCGCCGGAGTTTTGTCCGGTGATCAGGTACAGCTTGGCCAGGTTGATGTAGTTCTGGCTGGTGGTCAGCTGCCCCTTGCTGCGCGCCTGTTCCATCTGCTTGATCGCTTCGTCGTACTTGTTCGAGCGCATCAGCAAAACGATCAGGTTGTGGCGCGTGGTGGCGTCATCGGGATCGGCAGCCAGTTGTTTCTTGGCCATGGCGATCGCCTCGCCACTGTTGCCGCTTTCGGCATAGCTGGCGGCAAGCACCTGGCTCCAGGTCTGCTTCGGCTGGTCGGTCATCGACTTGGCTTTCTTGATGTTCTTGATCGCCGCTTCGTATTTGCCGAGGCGATAATCGAGCACACCCTCGAGACCATAGGAGTTGGCCGTTTCACGCCGGCCTTCCTTGCGCCACTTGTGCAGGGTGTCGAGCGCCTTCTGATCCTGCTCGCTGGCAGCATAGAACTGCGCCAGCTCGTACATCAGCTGGAAATAGGTGTCATTGGGCATGACGCCGATCTTCAGCGCCTTTTGCAGCGCGGTGATACCGCCTTTGACATCACCGGCGCGATATTTGACGTTGGCCAGGCCCTGCAGGGCGAGCACCTGGGCGTACTTGCTGTCGCCTTCTTCGCCGGCGGCGATCGGCGTCAGCAGCTTCTTGGCCGTCGCGGCATCACCGGAGTTGACCGCGTCGAGGCCTTTGTTGACCTTGTCGGCGACCGACTTCTTGTGCAGATCCAGTTCGGGCGCCTCGCGCGTGGCGTTGGGGTAGAGCGCCTTCTTCTGGTCGCTCTGGCCGGAATCAGGACGCGGCGCCGCCTGGACGGCCACGACACCACCGGTGATCACGAAAGCCAGCGTCGCGCCGGCCAGCATCTTGGACATCGATCCCAGCTTCATTGCCTATCCTCGTCAATTGGCGTCAACGTGCCGATGGCACGCGGGGGAGTCATGGAGACTACCTCCTTGTTGGTGCCAAGCTCAAGTTGCCGTTCATGGACGAGTCCGGCGACAGTCAGCCCCGGTTCGTGTTCGTGGTGGGGTGCACACAACCATGCGCGATCGGCCGAGTGGCCGCCCACGAGTCTTCGGATCGTTGCCTGGCAGGCGTTGTTTCCGGTCCGGTTCGGCAACTCGGGAGCCAAAACGAAAGCGGCGTCGCCATATGGCGACGCCGCAATTCATTCACATGGAAAGTTATCCAATTTACTGATTTTAATGGATATTCCAATCAAATATCCAGATTGGCCACCTTCAACGCGTTGCTTTCGATGAACTCGCGGCGCGGCTCGACCGCCTCACCCATCAACATCGAGAACATGCGGTCGGCCACCACGGCATCCTCGATGCCCACTTGCAGCATGCGCCGGGTTTCCGGGTTGACCGTGGTGTCCCAAAGCTGTTCCGGGTTCATCTCACCCAGACCCTTGAAGCGCTGGATCGCGCGTCCTTTCTTGGCTTCGTTCATCAACCAGCTGCGCGCGTCGGCAAAGCTGACGATGCCGCGCGATGCATTGCCGCGACTCACCACGGCGTCCTCGTGGACGAGCCCCGCGAGGGCCTTGGCCACGTGCTGCAGCGGTGCAATCTCCGGGCTTTCCAGATACGGACGCGACAACACCCAGGTGTGTTCAAGGCCGTGCTGGGCGCGCGTGACCACGATGGCGGCCGGCACGTCCTCGGTCGCGGCGCGAGCCTCGAGGCGGTAGCGCGGCTTGCCCAGGCCCTGACTGGCAAGTCGAGCGGTCAGCGCGTCCAGCCACGCGGACAGCGCGTCGGGGCTGTCCCACAGCGCCGAATCAAGGGGGGTGTGTTCGAGCGTCGCAAGCCAGAATGCTGCGTCGCAGCGCTGGTTTTTCAGATGATCGATGTGATCCAGGGCTGTCTGGTAATCGGTAAGCAAGGTCTCCAGTGCTTCCCCGCGGATCGGCGGCGCGGCTGAGTCGTATTGCAGCGCAGCATTTTCGACTGCATTGGAAATCAGGTATTGATTGAGCGCGGCGTCGTCCTTGAGGTACATCTCCTGCTTGCCCTGTTTGATCTTGTACAAAGGCGGCAAGCCGATGTAGACATGACCACGCTCGATCAGCTCGGGCATTTGCCGGTAAAAGAAGGTCAGCAGGAGCGTACGGATATGCGAGCCGTCAACGTCGGCATCGGTCATGATGATGATGTGGTGATAACGCAGCTTGTCGGGGTCGTACTCGTCCTTGCCGATGCCCGTGCCCAGGGCGGTAATCAGCGTGCCGACCTCGGCGGAGGACAACATCCTGTCGAACCGCGCTTTCTCGACGTTGAGGATTTTGCCCTTCAGAGGCAGGACCGCCTGGGTTTTGCGGTTCCGGCCCTGCTTGGCCGAACCACCGGCGGAATCACCCTCGACCAGGAACAGCTCGGACAAGGCCGGGTCTTTTTCCTGACAGTCGGCCAGTTTGCCCGGCAAACCGGCGATATCCAGCGCGCTCTTGCGCCGGGTCAGCTCACGCGCCTTGCGTGCTGCTTCGCGTGCCCGTGCGGCGTCCACGACCTTGGACGCGATCAGTTTGCCTTCGTTCGGGTGTTCGAGCAGAAATTCACTCAGGCGCTCGTAGACCACCTGGTCGACCACGGTCTTGACCTCGCTGGAGACCAGTTTGTCCTTGGTCTGCGAAGAAAACTTGGGGTCGGGCACCTTGACCGAAAGCACGGCGATCATTCCCTCGCGCATGTCGTCGCCGGACGGCGAGACCTTGGCATTCCTGGCCAGGCCTTCCTTCTCGATGTAGTTCTGCATGGCGCGCGTCAGCGCGGCCCTGAAACCCGTCAAATGCGTGCCACCATCGCGCTGCGGGATGTTGTTGGTGAAGCAGAACATTGTCTCCTGATAAGCCTCGGTCCACTGCATCGCCACATCCACGACCACCCCGGCCTGCTCCGCACGCAGACTGATGACATTGGGGTGCAGGACGGTCTTCAATTGGGCAATATGCTCGACGAACGAGCGGATGCCGCCCTCGTAGGCGAACATTTCGTGGCGATCGTCACGCTCGTCGTGCAGCTCGATGTTGACTCCGGAATTGAGGAAGGCAAGCTCGCGCAAACGCTGGGCAAGTATGTCGAAGTGGAATTCCACATCGGTGAACGTTTCGCGGCTGGGCAGGAATCGCACCAGGGTTCCGGTCTTGTCGCTCGCACCGGTGGCGGCCAGCGGCGCAAGCGGCTCGCCTTCGGCATACTCCTGACGATATTCCTCGCCGTTGCGACGAATCGTGAGCCACAAATGCTCGCTCAGCGCGTTGACCACGGACACGCCCACGCCATGCAATCCGCCGGAAACCTTGTACGAGTTGGCGTCGAACTTGCCGCCCGCGTGCAATACGGTCATCACCACTTCGGCGGTCGAGCGGTTTTCTTCCGGATGCATGCCCACCGGGATGCCGCGCCCGTTGTCACTGATGCTGGCTGATCCATCGGCATGCAGGGTCACGATCACCCGGTCGCAATATCCCGCCAGCGCTTCGTCGATGGCGTTGTCGACCACCTCGAAAACCATGTGGTGCAAGCCGGTACCGTCATCGGTGTCACCGATGTACATGCCGGGGCGCTTGCGCACCGCTTCCAGGCCCTTGAGAACCTTGATGCTGCTGGAATCGTAACCCTTGCCACTGGGTGCCGGTGTGGTCATGGAATCCTCGGTGCGCGCCGAGCGCGCCAGATGGTGAGTATTCCTTCAATTATAGCATTCGGAGCATTTCAACCGGACTTGGCTGACAGCACCTGGCCATGTTCCACGTGAAACATGCGCGTATCGACTTCCTGCGTCGGCAGCGCGATCGCGGTACCTGTAATCATGACCTGTGCGGAGGCGCTGACGAGCTCGCGAAGCACCAGTTGTTGATGCGCGGCATCGAGCTCGGATGCCAGATCATCCAGGCAGATCACCGGCCACTGCCCTGCAAAGTCCGCGTACAAATGCGCTTGCGCCATCAAGCAGGCCAGCGCAACCAATTTTTCCTGCCCACGGGACAGATACTCGCGCTGCGGCGCCTCGGAGAACATGGTTCGCCAATCGGCCCGATGAATGCCGAGTGTCGTATATCCGCGCATGCGATCACGATCGCGCTGCTCGGCCAACGTATCGGCTAGATTTGTTGTCGTGTCCCAGCCGGCGCGATAACGCAAGCTGAGCGCACCCAGTTCGGGGATCATGCGCTCACACAACGTTTGCAGTTGGGGTTCCAGGCGCGTCAGATAAGCTTGACGATGATCATGGACCGCCCGCGCGGCCACACCCATTTCCCGTTCCCACGACATGAACGAGGCGGGATCGGACGTCGACGTCCTGAGCAGCGCATTGCGTTGACGCAACGCACGCCGGTAGCGGCGCCATGCGTCGAGAAAACAATGTTCCACGTGAAACACGCCCCAATCAAGGAAGCGTCGACGTGTATCGGCAGCGCCACTGACCAAGGCGTGGCTGCCCGGCTCGAAGCAGACCACGGCGCAATGACGTATCAGATCACTGATCCGTTCCCCGGTGACTCCATCCACGCGAATACGCCACCCGCCCTCGCCGCGCCCCAAGCCCAACCGGCTGAGATGGTCATCCGCGTGGCATATCTCGCCGTACACCCGCAACTCATCGGCACCACGTTGCCGTAATACGTCGCGCGAACCACTGCGAAACGAGCGCCCATAGGACAACAGGTACATCGCCTCCAGCAAACTCGTTTTGCCGGCGCCGTTGGCACCCACGAACACGTTCAGACCGGGACCCGGCTGAATCGAAACGTTCCGCAGGCAGCGCAAACCATCCACGCTGAGTCGTTCGAACCTCACGCACACCTCCGAACGGGCGCCACGCAAACAAAACGCCGGAGCAACACGTGTCGCGTCCGGCGTCAAGAATCAATTGAACAAACGGTCACAGACGCAACGGCATGATCACGTGTCGCGCCTGCTCGTCGGATGCCCCCTGGATCAGACAACTGGATTGCGAATCGCGCAGATTGAGGCGCACCCGATCGCTGTCCAGCGCCGCAAGCGCGTCCATGAGGTAACCGACATTGAAACCGACCGACAAGTCGTCGACCCGGGTGTCGGCCTCCAACTCTTCGACCGCCTCTTCCTGCTCGGGATTGTGCGCGACCAGGCGCAGCGACCCCGGACTGACTTCCAGTTTGACGCCCCGATATTTCTCGTTCGAAAGAATCGACGCGCGCTGCAACGCCATGCGCAAGGTGTCGCGCGGCAGTTCGACCACCTTGTCGGCTCCAATGGGAAGCACGGCTTCGTAGTCGGGGAAACGTCCATCGATCAATTTCGACGTGAACGTGACGCCGCCGCGCCGAACGCGCAGATGATTGCGACCGAATTCCAGCTCGACCTCGCCGTCCCCCGCTTCGAACAGCCCCAACAACTCGGTCACGCCCTTGCGCGGAATAATGACCTGTCGCCTCGTCTTCGCACCCGTTTCGGCCTCTGTCTCACAGATCGCGAGACGATGACCATCCGTCGCCACGCAGCGCAAATGCTTGTCTTCGAGCTCCAGCAACATGCCATTGAGGTAGTAGCGCACGTCCTGGTTGGCCATCGCGAACGCCGTGCGGTCCATCAGGCTCTTCAGCACGGCTTCCGACAGACGCACGGTTTCGACCACCTCGATGTCGTCCACGGTCGGAAACTCGCTGGCCGGAAGCGTGGCCAGCGCGAACCGGCTACGCCCGGCCTGCATGGCAATGCGCTCGCCATTGAGCTTGAGCGTGATGTCCGCGCCATCCGGCAACGCACGCACGATGTCGAACAACTTGCGCGCCGGAATCGTGATCTCACCTTCTTCCACAGCTTCGGCCGCGGTTGTGGCAACCATTTCCACTTCCAGGTCGGTACCACTGAAAGCGACCGCACCGTTACCGGCGCGCACCAGGAAGTTCGCCAGTACGGGCAGTGTCTGGCGACGTTCGATGACGCCGACCACTTGTTGCAACGGTTTGAGTAAAGCTTCGCGCTGAATGCGAAATTGCATGTTGATACCCCTTTGTCCCGTGCCCTGCTTCCAAGCTCTTTTATAAATAAAGATAGTGGTAGTAGTAGGGCCTGTGGATGCAAGAACAGAGCCAAAAAAAATATGTTTTTCAGTGGTTTGTCAAAAAAAACCGCGTGCAATACGGCGTGCGGTTCATGTGCATCGGTTGTGGATAAGTGACGCCGTGTTCATTGTCCAACATTTATCCACAGGTTTTCACCCGGTCAGTATACGGATCAGCTGCTCCCAATCCTGTTTCATGCGGACATCTTTTTCCATCAAACCGCGAATGGTCCGGCAAGCGTGCAACACCGTGGTGTGATCACGGCCGCCAAACGCTTCGCCGATCTCGGGCAGGCTGTGCTCGGTCAACTCCTTGGACAAGGTCATCGCCATCTGCCGTGGCCGCGCCAGCGAGCGTACCCGACGCTTGGACAGCAAGTCCTGCAGGCGCACCTGGTAGTAGTCGGCCACGGTTTTCTGGATGTTCGGCACCGTGACCGCCTGTGCATGCGTGCTGAGCAGGTCGCGAAGCGTTTCCTGGGCAAAATCGGCGGTGATCGGCCGACCGAAGAAGTTGGCACGTGCCGCGAGCGTATTGAGCGCCCCCTCCAGGTCGCGCACGTTGGAGCGGATGCGCTTGGCCAGCAGCATGGCTACGTCTTCGGGCATGTCCATGGCCTTGTCGTGTGCCTTGGACAGCAGGATCGCGGCGCGGGTCTCGAAGTCCGGCGGCTCGATGGCGACCGACAAGCCCCAGCCCAGGCGCGATTTCAGACGCGGTTCGAGCTTGTCCACTTCCTTCGGATAGCGGTCGCAGGTGAGAATGATCTGCTGCTTGGACTCGAACAACGCGTTGAACGTGTGGAAGAACTCCTCCTGCGTGGTGTCCTTGCCGGCGAACAACTGGATGTCGTCGATCAGCAGCGCGTCGACGGAGCGAAAGCGGCGTTTGAACACGTCCATGTTCTTGGCTCGCAAGGCCTCGATCATGGCGCTGACGAACTGTTCCGAACGCAGGTACAGCACCTTGCATTCAGGGTCCTTGGCGCGCATCAGGTTGCCGGCGGCGTGCATCAGATGGGTCTTGCCCAGGCCGGTGCCGCCATACAGCAGCAACGGGTTGTAGGCACGGCCGGGGTTTTGCGCCACCTGCATGGCCGCGGCCTTGCCGAGCTGGTTGGACTTGCCTTCGACGAAGGTTTCGAAGGTGTAGTGCGAGTCCAGATGGTGGGCGTGACGCACAGGCGGTTTGCTGGCACCGCGCGCCGCGCGCGGACTGGCAGCCGGGGCGCTTGTCGCCGCGCGCTCGTGCGCCGATCCGACCTCCAGCCCCACCACCAGGGAGCGACCGGCCAAGTGTTCGATCACTTGCCGGATATGCTCGAGGTAATCACTGCGCACCATGTCGAGTATGTAGTCGTTGGGTGCGTAAAGATGCACGCCGCGCGCATCTTCGCGCGCCTGCAGGGGCATCAGCCAAGCGTGCACATCCTCGGCCCTGCATTCGCCTTCCAGGTGCTCGAGACAGCGCCGCCAAAGATCGCTCATGTAATCCGGACTCCCGAAAAAACGGCTCGCGCACCCGCAACGCGCTCGCGTGCGCGGCGGGCGTGGACAAACCTTCAATGGACAGTTTAGCGAGTCTAGCAGGGTGTGGATGAAGCGCCGATCTTGTTGACTTGCCGGTGTTTCACGCGCATAATTGACCGTCTTTTTACCTTACCCATGCCACCTTCAGGAGGAGGCCATGAAGCGGACTTTCCAACCCAGCAATCTCAAGCGCGCCCGCACCCACGGCTTTCGCGCCCGCATGGCCACGGCCGACGGTCGCAAGATCATCAAGGCTCGCCGCGCCAAGGGCCGCAAGCGCCTGATCCCCTGATTGATCGTGGCCAACGCCACACTGCCGCCTTGCGCGCGGTTGCGGCGTGCCGCCGATTTTGCCGCCTTGCGTCATGCCCCGGGACGGGCACGCGGGCGGTTTTTCATGTTGCGCTTCGGCGGCAATGACGTGGACACGGCGCGCCTGGGCATGGCGGTATCGCGGCGCGTGTCGCTGCGGGCCGTGGAGCGCAATCGCATCAAGCGCCTGATCCGTGACAGTTACCGGCATCGGCGTGACAGTTTGCCGTGTGCCGACATCCTGGTCATTGCCCATCGCGACGCGGCGGGCCAACCCGGATCGGTCTTGCGTAGCGACCTCGATGCCCTGTGGTCACGCGTGCGGCCATCAAAGCGTATGGGTGCACACGGCAAGGCGGTGGGTTGAGCTGTATCATGCCGCTTCCCTGTGACGGCATGCCTGCGGGCCTGGCTTCATCTTGCGCCGTCCTGATTTCCGCCGCCGGCATGGCCTGGCTGGTGCCACCGGATTCGTCGTTGTCATGAACCAAACGCGTTCGTTCCTGCTTCTTGCGCTGGCTTTCGTCGCCTACCTGCTGTTCAACCAGTGGATGAGCGACTACCACAAGCCGCCGACACCCCCGCCGGCGGAAAGCGCGAGCGTGGCCGCCGCCGCGTCGGCCGCGGTGCCGGCCTCGGCGGCCAGCGTCTCTGCCGCGACTTCATCGGAGCGCACGGCGGCGCTGAATGCGGCAAGCACCGGCAAAGCCACGCAAACTGGCCAATTGATCAAGGTCAGTACCGACGTGCTGACCCTGACCATCGACACGCGCGGTGGCACCCTGGTCGGCGCGCACCTCCTGAAATACCCGGCCGAGCGCGGCTCCAAGGAGAGCGTGCGCCTGTTCAACAACACGCCAGATCACTACTACGAAGCCCAAAGCGGCCTGATCGGTGTCGGCGGCGACGCCGCGCCCAACCACACCAGCGTGTTTCAAACGGCCAAAACCAGCTATTCGCTGGCACCCGGTCAAAAACAGCTGACGGTCAAGCTGCACTGGACCTCGCCATCGGGCGTCAAGGTCGTCAAGCGCTACACGCTCACTCGCGGCAGCTACGCCATCAAGCTGACGCAAACCATCGACAATGGCAGCAACGATCCGTGGCGCGGACAGGCCTATCACCAGTTCGAGCGCGTGATGCCGCCCAAGGGGCACGTCAGCTTCCTCAAGAAGTACGCCGGTGCCGGCAACTACGGCTTTTTCGGCGCCGCGTGGTACGGCCCCGAGGCCAAGTTCAACCAGGTCGACTTCGAGGACATCAAGAACCATCCGCTGAACGAAAGCGGTGGCGTGGGCCGCAAGGTC
This sequence comes from Oleiagrimonas sp., assembly GCA_035690885.1. Classification (GTDB taxonomy): domain Bacteria; phylum Pseudomonadota; class Gammaproteobacteria; order Xanthomonadales; family Rhodanobacteraceae; genus Oleiagrimonas. Next base: position 46,793 of record DASSKC010000114.1, read on the forward strand.
ACCGGCGGCTGGATCGCCATGGAAGAGACCTATTTCGTCGGTGCCTGGCTGCCTGGAAACAAGAAAACCAACACCTTCTCCACGGTCGAACTCGATGCCGGCGGCAAAGATGCCAACCCGCATTACCTGATCCGCAGTGTCGGCCCCTTGATGAGCGTGGCGCCGGGCCAGACCACCAGCTCCAGTGCGCGCCTGTTCGTTGGTCCCAAGCTGCCGCACGTGCTGGAGTCGGTCGCGCCGCATTTCGATCTGGCCCTCAACTACGGGATGATGACCATCATCGCCCGACCGTTGCACTGGGTGCTGGCCAATCTGTACACGATCACCGGCAACTGGGGCTGGGCCATCGTGTTGCTGGTGATCCTGATCAATGCGTTGATCTACAAGCTCAACGCCATGCAGTACCGTTCGTCCGCGCACATGCGCCGGCTCAAGCCACGCATGGATTCGCTCAAGGAACGCTTTGGCGACGACAAGCAGAAGCTGCAACAGGCGACGATGGAGCTGTACAAGAAGGAGAAGGTCAATCCGATGGCCGGCTGTTTGCCGGTGCTGGTGACCTTGCCCGTGTTCTTCGGTTTGTACGAACTGTTGCGCCAGAGCGTGGAGTTGCGCCAGGCACCGTTCATTTTCTGGATCCATGATCTGTCGGCGGCGGACCCGTATTTCATCCTGCCGGCCCTGTACGCCGTGGCGATGCTGATCCAGAGCATGATGATGCCGATGACGCCGGGCATGGGTGCCACGCAGCAGAAGATGATGCGTTACATGCCGGTGGCCTACGCCGTGTTCTTCGCCTTCTTCCCGGCCGGTCTGGCGCTGTATTACATCGTCAACACGATCTGCCGTTTGCTGACGCAGTGGTGGGTGTACCGTCAGGTCGACCACGAACAGGCGCGCAAGGAAGCGGCGAAAGCCAAATAACCTGCCCGCCTGGCGACAAGCGTTCGTGATCGGCATGTCGCCGCGGGTTTACCCATGACCGAAGCATCCGCCCCTGCCGACACCATTGCTGCCATCGCCACCGCGACGGGCAGTGCCGGCATCGGCGTGGTGCGCGCCTCCGGCCCGGCGGTACCGGCCATCGCCCAGGCGCTGCTCGGGCAGGCGGCGCAAACCCGGTACGCGCACTTCGTCCACTTTCGCGATGCGGCCGGTGCCGTCATTGACCACGGTTTGCTTTTGTACTTTCCCGCACCGGCGTCGTTTACCGGCGAACATGTGCTGGAGTTGCAGACCCACGGCAGTCCGGTGGTGCTGGATGTGATGTTGCAGCGCGTGTGCGAACTCGGTGCGCGGCTGGCGCGCGCCGGCGAGTTCAGCGAACGTGCCTTCCTCAACGGCAAGCTGGATCTGACCCAGGCCGAAGCGGTTGCCGACCTGATCGCCGCACGCTCGCAGCAAGGTGCGCGTGCGGCATTGCGCTCGCTCGAAGGCGCGTTCTCGCACCGCGTGGACGCCCTGCTCGCCGATCTCACCGCGTTACGCGTACACATCGAGGCGGCGATCGACTTTCCGGAAGAGGAAATCGATTTTCTGGCCGACCCGGCCATCGACCGGCGTCTGCAAGCGTTGCGCGGTGATCTGGAGGCGTTGCTTGGCGAAGCGCGACGCGGCGTGCGTTTGTCCGATGGCCTCAGCGTCGCCATCGTGGGGCGGCCCAACGTCGGCAAGTCAAGCTTGTTGAATGCACTGGCCGGACAATCACGCGCGATCGTGACCGCCGTGGCAGGTACCACGCGCGATGCCTTGCGCGAGATGCTCGATGTCGATGGTGTCGCATTGGAGCTGATCGACACTGCCGGCTTGCGCGATACCGGCGACGAGATCGAGCGTGAAGGCGTGCGTCGCGCGCGTCGGCACCTGGCGCGCGCCGACCTGGCCTTGCTGGTGACCGACGATACCCACGCGCAAACTGATCTGGCCTTGTTGGACGAGGTACCCGAGACCACGCCGCGGCTGATTGTCGTCAACAAGATCGACATCGACGCGACGTCACCGCACGCGGATATCCGAGCCGGCGTCGACTGGCTTTGGGTGTCGGCGAAAACCGGCGCTGGACTGGATGCCCTGCGCGCACGTCTGAAACATTTTGCCGGCGCGGATGGCGCCTCCGGTGGTGCCTTCAGTGCGCGTCGGCGGCATGTGCTGGCGTTGGAGCGCACTGCCGCACACGTGCACGCGGCCGCCGCGATCCTGGCCGATACCCGCGCCGGCGAGTTGGCCGCCGAGGAGCTGCATCAGGCGCAGCAGGCACTCGGCGAAGTCACCGGTGCGTTCTGTCCCGACGATCTGCTCGGCGCGATCTTCAGTTCCTTCTGCATCGGCAAGTAACGCGCGCCATGTGGGATCATGCCGGTTCCGCCCACGGAGTTGCATGATGTACGGCCTGGACAACCTCCTGCTCAATACCGACAGCTACAAAGCCAGTCACTGGCTGCAGTATCCGCCGGGGACCGACGCCACGTTCTTTTATCTGGAATCGCGTGGTGGCATCCACGACCGGACGCTGTTTTTCGGCTTGCAGGCAATCCTCAAGGCGTACCTGTCGCGTCCGATCACCAGCGCCGACATCGACGCGGCACGGGATCTGCTGGCCGCGCACGGCGAGCCCTTCAACGAAGTCGGCTGGCGCCACATCCTCGACCAGCACGGCGGATACATGCCGGTGCGCATCCGCGCCGTGCCGGAAGGCGCGGTGGTACCCACCCATCACGCGTTGATGACGGTCGAGTCGACCGATCCCGAGGCATACTGGTTGCCGTCGTACCTTGAAACCTTGCTGCTGCGCGTGTGGTACCCGATCACGGTGGCCACGGTGAGTTGGCATGTGCGCCAGATCATCCGCCAATTCCTGGAGCGCACCAGCGATGACGTCGATGCGCAATTGCCGTTCAAGCTGCACGATTTCGGCTCACGCGGCGTATCGAGCCTGGAATCCGCGGCGATCGGTGGCGCCGCGCACCTGGTGAATTTTCAGGGTACCGACACGCTGGCGGCGCTGAACCTGTGTCGCAGCTGTTATGACGAGCCGATGGCGGCGTATTCGATTCCGGCGGCCGAGCACAGCACGATCACGGCCTGGGGTCGCGAGCGCGAGCTGGATGCCTATCGCAACATGCTTGCGCAATTCGGCAAACCCGGCGCGTTGATGTCGGTGGTGTCCGACAGCTACGACATTTACCACGCCATCGGCGAACTGTGGGGCAAGGCGTTGCGCCAACAGGTCATCGACTCGGGGGCCATCGTGGTGGTGCGCCCGGACTCCGGCGAACCGGTGCATGTGGTGCATCGCTGCCTGGAGATGCTCGACGAGGCCTTCGGCCACAGCGTGAACGCCAAAGGCTATCGCGTGCTCAAGCATGTGCGCGTGATCCAAGGCGACGGTGTGGATCCGGTATCGATTCGCGCCATTCTCGAGCGCGTCACCAGCGCCGGCTACGCGACCGACAACATCACCTTCGGCATGGGCGGCGCATTGTTGCAGAAGATGAATCGCGACACCCAGAAATTCGCGCTGAAATGTTCCGCCGCACGCGTGGACGGACAATGGATCGACGTGTGGAAGGACCCGGTCACCGACAAGGGCAAACAGAGCAAGCGTGGACGCCTCGAACTGTTGCGGCATCGGGAATATGGCACCTGGCGGACGCTCGAAGTCTCCGCCGATGCCGGAGCAGACGTATCACGTCCGCACGGTTTCGAGGACGCCATGGTCACGGTGTGGGAAAACGGCAAACTCAAGAAGGACTGGACCTTGGCACAAATCCGCGAGCGCGCCGCCGGATACAGGCTGTGAACGCGTTCAGCCGTATGGATGGCCATATACCCCGGCCGGTGTAGGTCGGGTTGGCTTCATCAACCCGACATCGCGTGGTCCCATACGAGTGTCGGGTTACGCCTTCGGCTCAACCCGACCCACGCAAAGGCAATCCACAACGGCGCCGTGCTCAGGGATCGCGGGAAAGACCGGATTTTTCGAGTGCATCAAGATACGCCGGCCACTTCTCGTCCATCTTGCGACCCAGCTCCAGCAGCGTGTCCCAACTGTAGATGCCGCTGGCATGGCCGTCATCGAAGTGCAGCAACACGGCGTAATGGCCCATCGGTTCGATGGCGCGGATATTGACGTCACGCTTGCCGGGCACCAGTACTTTCTGGCTCGGGTGATGACCCTGCACTTCCGCACTGGGCGAATGCACGCGCAGGTACTCGCACGGCAGGCGATAGCGTTCGTCGTTGTCGAAGGCCACTTCCAGTACACGCGACTCGCGATGCAAGGTGATGTCGGTCGGATGGACCTCGCTCATGGACCATCACCCCGGCTGCAGTCGTTGCCGGCCTCGCGCAGTGCTGGCGCCGTGCCGGCAACCGCCAGCAGGGTCTGCGCATAAGGATCATCCATGCTCAGGGTGGAAAGCTCGCCCCAGGCGAAGAACGAGGGTTCACGCAGCCACTGCGCGTCCGGGTCGATTTCCTGCAGCAGGAAGCCGTCGTTGTCGGACTCGACCAGGCGACCGATGTAACAGATTTCGCTGTCTTCCTCGCTGTCGACCTGCACGCCAAGCACCGGGGCCATGTGCGCCGCCGCGTGCACCATGTCGTTGACGGCGTCGAGCGGGAAATCGGTGGGCAAGTCGGGGACGATATGCTTGACGGCCAGCGCCTTCTCGATGAACCGGTGATGTGCTTCCGGAGCCTCCAGCTCGGTCACGTCGCGATGGCGCATGGCGAACAGGCCCTCGTCGGTGATGCCGTCACCGATCACGCGCAGCAGGAAGAACTCGTGGCCGACACCGGCCACGTAGCCGCAGTAGCTGCCATGTTCGAGACCGTCGCGCCACAGGCGCACCAGCTCGCGTCGCTGCTGCGCCTGACGCAACAGCGCACGTGCGCCGGTGTTGCCGCGGAAAGGAACAATGGTGCCCATGGTCGGTGATCGGGATGCGTGTCAGAGAATGTAACGGCTGAGATCTTCGTCTTGCGCGAGCGAGTCGAGGTTCTTGTCGACGTAGTCGGCGTCGATCGTGTAGGTCTCGCCGCTCTTGTCCGCCGCTTCGTAGGAAATGTTGTCGAGCAGACGCTCCATCACCGTGTGCAGGCGGCGTGCGCCGATGTTCTCGGTGGTTTCGTTGACCTGATGAGCGACCTCGGCGAGGCGATCGATGCCCTCCTCGGCAAACTCCAGCGTCACGCCCTCGGTCGAAAGCAGGGCGATGTACTGCTTGGTCAGCGCATTGTGCGGCTCGCGCAGGATGCGCTTGAAGTCGTCCACGCTCAGTGCCGACAACTCCACGCGGATCGGCAACCGGCCCTGCAATTCGGGAATCAGGTCCGAGGGCCGCGCGATGGAAAACGCGCCGGAGGCGATGAACAACATGTGGTCGGTCTTGATCGGGCCGTACTTGGTCGACACGGTGGAGCCTTCGACCAGCGGCAACAGGTCGCGTTGCACGCCCTCGCGGCTGACGCCGGCGCCGGTACCGCCGTAGTCGGAACGTTGCGCGACCTTGTCGATTTCGTCGATGAACACGATGCCGTTCTGCTCGGCCGCTTCCACGGCCTGAGCGCGTACTTCCTCGTCGTTGAGCAGCTTGGAGGCTTCCTCCTCGATCAGCAACGGGCGTGCGGCGCTGATGGTCAACTTGCGGCGCTGGGTCTTGTTGCCGCCGACATTCTGGAACATCTGCTGCAGTTGCTGTCCCATTTCCTCCATGCCCGGCGGTGACATGATTTCCACACCGACGTTGTTGGCCACGTCCAGCTCGATCTCGCGTTCGTCCAGCTTGCCTTCGCGCAGCTGCTTGCGCAGTTTCTGGCGGGTGTCGGTCTCGATGGAGTTCTGGTTCGATGGTGCCGGGTCCTGGGTCCAGTCGGTGGGCTGGCTGGACTGGCGCTTGGGCAGCAAGGCATCAAGGATGCGGTCTTCGGCCAGGTCCTCGGCGCGCGAGCGCACGCGCGATTTGGCCGCTTCGCGCGCCAGCTTGTACGACACGTCGGCCAGATCGCGGATGATCGACTCGACATCCTTGCCGACGTAGCCGACCTCGGTGAATTTGGTCGCCTCGACCTTCACGAACGCGGCATTGGCCAGCGTGGCCAGACGCCGCGCGATCTCGGTCTTGCCCACGCCGGTGGGACCGATCATGAGGATGTTCTTGGGCGTGATCTCGTTGCGCATCGACTCGTCCAGCTGCATGCGCCGCCAGCGGCTGCGCAGGGCCACGGCGACGGCGCGCTTGGCGTCGTGCTGGCCGATGATGTAGCGGTCGAGTTCGTTGACGATTTCGCGGGGGGTCAATTCGGACATGGGATGGACCAGGAAGAGAGGGGCGAGGGTCTGGGGACGAGGGGCGGCAAACGGATAGTTTTTGGCTTGCGGTCAGCTGTCGCCGATTTCCAGTTCCTCGATGGATACATTGTGGTTGGTGTAGATGCAGATGTCGCCGGCGATCTTGAGCGCTCTTTCGACGACCTGGCGCGCGTCCAGATCGTTGTCGTCGTCGAGCATGGCCAGAGCCGCCGCCCGTGCGTACGGGCCGCCGGAGCCGATGGTGATCAGGCCGTGTTCGGGTTCGAGCACGTCGCCGTTGCCGGAAATGAGCAATGAAGCGCTCTTGTCGGCAACCGCCAACATCGCCTCGAGACGACCCAGACGGCGATCGGTGCGCCATTCCTTGGCCATTTCCACCGCGGCGCGGGTCAGGTTGTGGCCGTGTTTTTCCAGTTTTTGCTCGAACAACTCGAACAGCGTGAAGGCATCGGCGGTGGCGCCGGCAAAACCGGCCAGCACGTCGCCTTTGCCCAGACGTCGTATCTTGCGCGCGTTGGCCTTCATGACGGTGTTGCCCAACGTGACCTGGCCGTCGCCGCCAATGACGACGCGCCCGTTCTTGCGGACCGAGATGATGGTGGTGGCGTGGAAGGATTCCATGACCGATTCCTTGCTGTGAGGCTCATGACGTGGGGACGCCGGGCCGTCGCTTCAATGCGGCAAGGCGGCCAGGGTTCGATCTACGCCGTGCCCTTGTGACGAACCACGCGCCACACATACACGATCACGATGCCGGCAATCACGACATCGGACAGCGGCCCCACGTATTGGCCGACTTCGCCGAAGCGGCTCCCCAGCACGACGCCCGCGACGACCAGCAGGCAGGTCCACACCAGCGAGCCGGCGGTGGTGGCAAGCAGGAACTTGACCAGGTTCATGTGCTGCAGCCCGGCGGGAATGGAAATCAGCGAACGCATGCCGGGAATCATGCGACAGACGAATACCGCCCACGTGCCGTGTCGCGCGAACCACGCCGATGCTTTCTCCACGTCCCGGCGCGACAGGGTCAGCCAGCGGCCATGGCGGTCGGCAAAGGTCTTCAAGCGCTGCTCGCCGAACCACCAGCCGACGCCGTACAGCACCATGGCACCGACGACCGATCCAAGCGTTCCGGCAAGTATCGCGCCGATCAGGGTCATCGATCCCTGCGCGACCATGAATCCCGCCAGCGGCAGGATCAATTCCGACGGGATCGGCGGAAACACGTTTTCCACCAGCGCCAGCAACGCGACCCCGAGGTAGCCCATGTGCTGGAGAATGTCGATGATCCAGATGTCCATGCGCTGCCGCCTTGCCGATCGGTGTTTTTGCACACGGACGGGCCGGAGCGGTCAAGCGCCGCCCCGGCCCGTTTGTCGCGGCAGGGCTCAGCCTTGCGTGATCACGCCGCAGGCGATGCGTGGACCGGCCGCGCCGGAGGGCTGGCTGGTGTAGTCGTCCGGCTGGGCATGCACGATCACGGCACGACCGAGAATGTCGGTGTCACTGCCGGTGCCCAGTTGGACATTGGGGACCACGACATCGACCGTGGCCACGCCGCTGGCGTCGGCATGCTGGTTGGGGATGTCACCGGCATGGTGCGGTTTGGTCCCCGGGTGGCCGTGTGGCACGTCTGCCGGATTGAAATGTCCGCCGGCGCTGCTGGCATCCGGTGCCTGGCAGTTGCCGTTTGCGTGCAGGTGGAAACCGTGGGTGCTGTCCGGCTTGAGGCCGTTGACCTGGCCGGTGATGTGCACGCCGTCGTCCACGGCGACGAACGCCAGCTGACCGGAGACATGACTGTTGCTGGTCGCTTTCAGTGTGGCGTGGGCGCTGGTCGAGGCATGCGCGGCATCAGCGTTGGCCTGGGTGGCCGGAGCTTTCCCGGTATCGGCGCTGCAACCGGCGAGCAGGACGAGCGAAGCGATGGCAAGGAACGAAGCAATGCGAGGCATGGGATGCGTTACCTGATCGAATGGACGTTCAGCTTAGCCCATGCAGGCCGATCGGCGGATGAATCGGAGCCTCAGCAGGAGGTTGTCCAAACGTTGTGTGTGAGCGGGTTCGTGTGCCAAAAAAATGCCTGCCCGCGAGGTGGGACACGGGCAGGCATTGTGCGTGAACGCTGGGCCGAACGATCAGAACTGTCGCGTTGTCGTCGGTGTCGGCGGCGGGCCCGGGTTGCCATTGGCGTGTGCCGCAACCGCGCTTTCACCATTGGCCGCCTCGACAACGCCGCCGGCCACGTATCCGCGCGAGCTCAAGTTGGACTCGCGCCAGCCGTTGCCATAGATACCGAAGAAGACGCCGATGACGATCCCCACCAGATTGCCGAGCAGGTCCACCGCGTGCGAATGCAATTGCGCGCTGATGATGCCCCAGATGATGGCGATGACGAGAAGGCCAATGCCGATGGCCCAGAGTTTCTTGAACAGCGCCCAGAATGCGCCGAACAGGAATGCCGGCCAGGACCAGCCCTGTTTGACCGCTTCCACGCGGCCAGCCGGGTGTGTGTAGATCTTGAAAGACTTCATCTACTGCTTCCTTGTAGTTGCTAAAACGATGGCTGTGACGCCCCGCGCAGCCTGTTGGCGGCCGCACGGGTCGCCAATCATGGCAAAACACGAGCGGGTGATCAAAGCATTCGCGTGTATGCGGTGACGCGACGCGAGGCGAACTACGCGGGGGCCAGCAGCGCTTCCAGGTCGGCCTGATCAAATTGCAGGCGTTCGCGACTGCCGCCACCGGCCAGGACCGCTTCGGCCAACGCGGCCTTGCGGACCTTCATCGCTTCGATGCGCTCTTCCACCGTGTTGGCGGTGATCAGGCGGTAGACCAGCACCGGCTTGTCCTGGCCGATGCGATGCGCGCGATCGGACGCCTGCGCCTCGGCGGCGGGATTCCACCACGGGTCGTAATGGACCACGGCGTCGGCGGCGGTGAGGTTCAAGCCGACACCGCCGGCGCGCAGCGACAGCAGGAACAACGGTACCTCGCCATCCTGGAAGCGGCGTACCGGTTCGGCGCGGTCATGAGTGTCGCCGGTGAGCATGACGTAGTCGAGCTGGCGACGGTCCAGCTCGCTGGCGATCAGCTTGAGCATTTCGGTGAACTGCGAGAACACCAGCACGCGGCGCCCTTCGGCCAGCAGCGCCGGCAGCATGTCCATCAGCAATTCGAACTTGGCCGATTCGCGCACGTCGCCGGCGTTGTCGAGCTTGAGCAGACGCGGATCACAGCAGATCTGACGCAGTTTCAGCAAGGCGTCGAGCACGATGATGCCGGCGTGCTCGATGCCGCGCTCGGCGATCACTTCATGCAACTGCTCGGTCAGGTCCTCGCGCAGCGAATCGTACAGGTGGCGTTGCGGGCCACTCATGACGACGCGACGCGCGACCTCGGTCTTGGGCGGCAGCTCGGTCGCTACCTGGGCCTTGGTGCGGCGCAGGATGAATGGCGCCAGACGTCGGTTGAGCTGTTCCTGGCGCGCCTCGTCGTGGTGCTTCTCGATCGGGATGCGGTAGGTATGGCGGAAGCGGGTCTGGTCGCCGAGCAGGCCGGGCACGGCCAGGTCCACCTGCGACCACAGCTCGCCGAGATGGTTTTCCAGCGGCGTACCGGTCAGACACAGGTGGCGTGGTGCCTTCAATGCCAGTGTGGCGCGGCGTGCGCGTGTGCGTGGGTTCTTCACCTGTTGTGCTTCGTCCAGCACGACCAGGGCGAAGTGATGCTTCTTGAGCGCATCGATGTCGCGTGGCAACAGCGCGTAGCTGGTCAGCACGATGGCATGTTTGTCGATGGCGTCAAAGTGCTCGGCACGCTGCGGGCCGCTCAAGGCCAGCAGCGGCAACGATGGCGCAAAACGCGCTGATTCGCTCTGCCAATTGGGGATCAGGCTGGTCGGTGCCACCACCAGGGCTGGTGCATCCAACTGCCCCGCGTCCTTGAGCGCCAGCAGATGCGCGAGCACCTGCAAGGTCTTGCCCAAGCCCATGTCGTCGGCCAGCACGCCGCCGATGCCGGCGTCGGCCAAGGCGTTCAACCAGCGCAAACCTTCGCGCTGATACGGGCGCAGGGTGGCCTTGAGCGCGCCGGGGACGCCGGCTTCGGCATGCGTGGCGGCGTGTTGCAGACGGCTGGTGAAATCGCGCAATGCCGCGGGCGCCTTGAGTTGGTCGGCGTCGGGCAGCGATTGCGCCAGCTCATCCAGACGCCCGGCCTGGACACGTGGCAACTTGACGTGTTCGGTCGGGTGCGCGAGGTATTCGGCGACCGGCTCCAGCAGCGGGCGCAACTCGGCCAACGCGATCGGCAGGCGTCGACGCGCATCCAGTGGTGCGTACCAGGACGCGTCGTCGGGCTCGTGTTCGCCCGCCTCCAGGCACAGTTCGCCGGCGTGCAGCGCGTGCGTGATGGCCGGCAACAAGTTGAAGTGTTCGTGGTCCAGTTCGACGCCGATTTCCAGCTCGAAACGGTGGTGCCCGCGCGTCTCGCGCGCCTGTGCGTACCACTGGCCAGGGCCCTCGACGACCTCGAACGGAAAGCTGGCGTCGTAGTCGTGGGCAAAACCGGCTTCTTGCAATCGCTCGCGCAACCCCATCCAGCGCGTTGCCGTATTGACCTCCAGCGCGCCACGATGACCGGTGCCGGGAAACAGCCAGGCATCGTCGGGCAGCGCCTTGGCCAGCTCCCAGGGCAGACCCTCGGTATCGACCGCGGGTTTGAGGCCCAGCGATTCCAATTGCTCGATGGCCGCCAGCTCTTCGCCACGATGGCGCTTGATCTCGACCAGCTGGCCGTTGCGGATGCGGCGGACTTCGGGCTCCTCGCTGCGTCCGGACAGCACGGTGCCGGCGTAGTCGAAACCCAGACACGCATAGGCCAGCGGCGCACTGCCCGCGGGCAGAAGCGGGTGTCGGGTCAGCGCGTGCAAGCCAAGCAGCGGTTGCGGGGAGCGGTCAATCGTTTTGCGCGCCTCGAACACCCGCGGTGTCGGCACCTTTCCGTTCAGCGGCGAAGCGGCCAGGGCCGCGGCCAGCGCGGCGCTGTGCTCCGGCGCCAACGCGGGTGCATCGAGCAACTTGAGGGTGTCGTGGTCGCCGTCCAGCGGTCCCAGTTCGGCGTGTTCGGCATCCAGGTACCAGAGGTGGCCCAGGCGCAGCAGCTGCAGGTGCCGCGGCAGGCGCGGTGTCAGCCGCTGGGTGCCGTCGGCGTCGCTGAGCCAGCGCCAGACCAGACGTCGCGATTTGCCGCGCGCCAGGTGCAGGCCGGCGATGCCACCGAGAAAGCACGGGGTGGTGTCGAGCATGTCGGTCAGCAGGGCGTCGCCGGACGGACCGGTCAGGCACGCGTAGTGGCGACCCTTGCGTGTGTCCGGTGGCTGACCGAGGACGCTGGCGGCGAGGCGTTGCTCGGCCGCCGTGAGGCGCGCATGCACCAAGTGCTCGGCATCCAGCGGCGCGGTATGCGCCGGTTTGCCGCGTGTTTTGGGCATCAGCAATACCGGCGCCGCTTCGAGCGTCGCCGCCTTGCCGCCGTCGGTGCGCACCAGTTCGAGGAAAAATCCAAGCGTGCTGCGCGCATCGTGCGAGCTTGCAGGCGCCGGTCCGTGGAGCAACGTCCGCCATGCCCCCGGCAGTTCCTTGTCGGAGTGATGCGGCTTGCTGCCGCGATGGGGTGGCTTGCTGCCCTTGCCGTGGGTTTGTCGCTGCATCCGATCCTGCTCGCCGACGACACACAAACAGCTAGCTTAGCAAGATACCCATGAATGCATGAAACGCGAGCGTCAGGCGACCGGCGTGACACGCGCACATCGGCAACCTGCAGTGAAGGATTCTCTGATTGACTCCCCGGTAGCGTGTCGTCCAGGGCAGCGGACGAGCCTCGGGCAAACGGTCGTGCCGCGGTCAATCCACCAGGTCCGGCATGGCCAATTGCTGTTCGCGGCAATAGTCGCGGTAGGCTGCGAGCTGGGTCGCTGCCGTGGCGCGAAACGTCACTGCGCGATCGGGACCGAGAAACTCGACCACTCCCATCACGACGACCAGCGCCAGCATCGGTTCATCGCCGACGACCTTCCACCAGTCGACATTGCCGGGCGGTTCGTAGACGTAATCTCCGGCTCCGATCAGCTCGCCGGTACACAGCTTGCGCGTGCCGCTGAGGTTGTACGCATGAATCTCGCCGGTGTGGCGGTGCAGTGGCATGACCACCCCCGGTTCCATGCGCAGCAGTTCGACAAAACCGCGGTCATCCTTGAGGAAGCGCAACGGGCTGGATGATTTGCCTGGCGTGCCGGAAGGTACCCAATGGCGGCTACCGGTCGTGTGCGCGCGCGCGGGCAGGTACTCGAGCAAACGGGGTGAACGATGGGACATGGGGTGGCCTCCGATGGTCTGTCAGTCGGTGATGGCGGCAAAGTAGCGTTGGAACGAAGCATCCACGGCAGCGCGACCGCCGCCGATGATGTTGCGGCCCCAGGTGTAGCCGTAGACATCATCGAATGCGTAGTCGGCCAGCCGCGATTGCATGCGCCGGACCGGCGTGGGTGGCAGCGGGATGAGGTTCGGGTAGCTGTACATGAACGAGACATGGCGCCGGTCGGCGACCACTTGCGGGCAGTCGCCGGAAAACAGCGCGCCGCCCGGACGCGGGCCGTCTTTCCAGTGCAATACCGTGCTGCCGGGAAAGTGGCCGCCGCTGTTGATCAGCGTGACCGCGTCGGACAGCCGGTGACTGTCGCCCTGCCAGAACTCCACGTTGGATGCATGCGCCGGCACCCACTGCCGGTCCGCCTCGTGCAACAAGACGGGAATGCCGCCGAACGCCTCGCTCCATTCCTGCATGGCGGTGTAGAAGTGCGGGTGCGAAATGACGATCCGGTCCACTCCGCCGCGTGCCTGCAATGCCGCCACGGCCTCGTCGGTCACCAGGCTGAGGCATTCCCACAGGATGTTGCCGGCATCGGTGGGCAGGAACAGGGCACGTTGATTGATGCCGAAAGCCGGCTCCAGGCCGAGGCCCAGCACCCCGGACTCGTCTTCAAGCCGCAGGGCATGCGAGATTTTCAGGGCGTCGTGATTGGTCCAGCGCTGGCCGTGTATGCCGACGTACTGGCGTTCGTCTTCGCAGACGGGGCAGCGGTCGGGGGATCCGGCGTACTGGGTGCCGCAGGTTTCGCAGATGGCGCGGGTCATGGTGGTGATCTCTCAGGTCGGATGTGGGAAATGGGGCAAGGCCGGGTCGGGGGATGACTTGTCACGCACGCTGGCTGGGTCGTTCTCTGGCCAGTTCGAGCAGGTAGCGGGGGTGTCCGTCGGGATCCTTGATGCCGAACACCTTGCCGAAGGGCTTTTCGGTGACGGGGAGCGTTATTTCCGCCTTGGACGAGAGCTCGCTGAAGACCGCCTCGACATCCTCGATCAGCCAATACAGCTCGGGTTTGCCGGCCCCGTCCATGGGCGTGTCGCTGGCAATGGCGAAGGTGTCGAACTGGACGAACGCGGGATGGTGACGCTCGATGGCGAGGCCGAGGGTGTCCACGTAGAAGCGCGTGCTCGCTTCGATGTCTTGCACGTAATGGACGACGAATCCGAATCGGGGATGGGTGTTCATGATCGGGGCTCCTGCAGTGACGAAGTGCCGCGCGCCGGCACCACGGTCTTGCGCATGGGCTGGTGGCCGCTGGTGCTGTTGCAGGTCCACGATAGGTATGTTTTGGTGCCTTGAATAATCCATTTTGGTGAAATGTCATGGAACCAGTTTTTCCGTTTCCATTGGATCTGGACTGCCCCCGGGGCATGCTCAGCCGCACCCTGCACGATCAGTTGCGGCGCGCGATCGTGGACGGGCGTCTGCCCGCGGACACGCCCATGCCGGCCACGCGCAGGGCGGCTGCCAGCCTGGGTGTGGCGCGCAACACGGTGATCGTCGTGTACGACTTGCTGATTGCCGAAGGTTTTTTGATCCCGCATGCCGGCGCCCGGCCGCGGGTGGCGGCATTGGCGCGGAACCGGGGGCGGTCGACAGTCACGACGCAGGGTTTGGGACGGGCACGATTCGCGCCGGTGTGGCGTACCCCGTTCCTGCGTCCGCCACCGCCACGCGATCTGCCGGAACGCAGCTTTCGTCTCGGCGTTCCCGATGCGCGTCACTTTCCCCACGCGACCTGGCGCCGGTTGACCGCACGAGTGCTGCGCCGGGACGCGCGCGAGTCGTTCGCTTACGCTCCGTCCGAAGGCATTCCGGCATTGCGCGAGGCGATTGCCGCGCATGTGGCGTTTACCCGCGCGGTGGCCTGCCGTGCCGAGGACGTGATCGTCACCTCCGGCGCACAGCAGGCGATGGATCTGATCGCGCGCCTGCTCGTGACGCCGGGCGAAACCCGCGTGGCGATGGAAGAGCCCGGCTATCCGCCGGTGCGTGCCGCCTTTGCCGCTGCCGGTGCGCGCCTGGTACCGGTGCCGGTGGATGCGGAAGGGTTGTGCGTGGATTGCTTGCCTGCGGACGTGAAGATCATCGGCGTGACGCCGTCGCACCAGTCACCCACCGGCGTGTTCATGTCCCTGCGCCGTCGCGCCGCGTTACTGGAGTTTGCACGCAGGCACGCAGCCGTGGTGGTGGAAGATGACTACGATGGCGAGTTCCGTTTCGGCAAACATCCGCTGGATGCCTTGCAGATGCTTGATCGTGACGCGCGGGTGTTCTACGTCGGCACGTTTTCCAAAAGCCTGTTCCCGTCGCTGCGCAAGGGCTTCGTGGTGGCGCCGGCATGGGCGCGGGACGGCTTGGCCATGGTCAAGCATTGCGCGGATTCGCACTGCGATTCGACGACCCAGTCGGTACTGGCCGAGTTCATCGGCGACGGCCACCTGGCCCGCCACGTCCGACACATGCACAGGATATACGGGGCGCGACGCGGCGCCTTGCTCGACGGCTTGCGGGATCGGTTGGCGCCGTGGCTGGAGCCGATCCCGTCCGCAGCCGGCATGCACCTGGCGGCACGTTTGCGTGATCCCGCGCAGGCTTCCAGGTTGTTGCCGGTGATGCTGCGCGAGGCGGTCGGTGCCGAGTCCACGGCCGACTACGCCATGGTCGATAACGATAACGTCGAGCCAGCCGTGGTATTCGGTTACGGCGTGGCTGACGTGGACCTGATCACGGACACGCTAGCCCGCCTGCAGCAACGCCTGCAATCAATGCAAGGTGTTGCTTGATGGCGTGCGGCCGAAGACGCGCACCTGCTCCGTGAAGAGGTGCTTGGCCGTCATGTTCTGCGCGATGCGAACAGGTCGCCGGGGTATTCGGGCTTCTGCTCGCGCGCCAGCAACTGTTGGACGGCTTCGGTGGGCGTGACGTCGCCGTGCAGCACGGCGCGCACGCCATAGGCGATGGGCAGGTCGAGCTGGTGCTGCTCGGCGAGGCGCCCGACCTCGTCGGCGGTGACGATGCTTTCCACTACCTGACCGATTTCACGCAAGGCCTCGTCGATCGGCACGCCGCGGCCCAGTGCCAGGCCCAGACGCCGGTTGCGCGACAAGTCGCCGGTACACGTCAACACCAGATCGCCTAGGCCGGACAGGCCCATCAGGGTTTCCGGGCGCGCACCCATGGCCACGCCCAATTGCAGCATTTCGTACATGCCGCGCGTGATCAGGCCGGCGCGGGCGTTGAGCCCCATCTGCATGCCGTCGGCGACACCGGTGGCGACGGCCAGCACGTTTTTCATCGCACCGCCGAGTTCCGCACCGAGCATGTCGCTGCCGGTATAGGCGCGGAAATTGGGCGCATGCAACAGCATCGCCATTTGCTTGACGAATGCTTTGTCGTTGCCCTGCACCGTGATGCCCGTGGGCAGGCCGGCCACGACTTCGCGCGCAAACGAGGGTCCGGTGACTACCGCCGCCGGACGCCCCGGCAGGCGTTCGGCTACCAGTTCGTGCAAAAAGCGGCCGGTACCTGGCTCGAACCCTTTGGTCGCCCAGGCGATGCCGGTGTCCGCACCGATGATCGATGCCAGCTCATCCAGCATCGATGCGAATGCGTGGCTGGGAACGACCATCAACACGATGTCGGCATCGCTGACGGCGCGCTCCAGATCCGCTTCGTAGCCCAGCTGCGGCGGCAGTTCCAGGTCCGGCAGGTAGCGTGCGTTGCGGTGCGTGGCAGCCATGCTGGCCAACGCCTTCGCATCGCGCCCCCACAACGTGGTCCGGGCACCGTTGCGCGCCAGCAAGGATGCCAGCGCGGTGCCCCAGGAGCCGGCTCCGAGTACGCTTACCCGCGCCGTATCGCCGTGCATGCCCAAGGTTTCAGGAGTTCAGCGTGGGCGCGCTTTCGCCTTCGGCGTTGCGGCGCATCTGCTCGGCATACAGCGCGTCGAAGTTGATCGGCTGCAGCAGGAACGGCGGGAAACCGCCTTCGAGCACCAGCGAGGAGATCAGCTGACGCGCGTACGGGAACAGCACGTTCGGGCAGTAGCTGCCGACGATGCCGGCTTCGTCCTCGGCGCTGAAGCCGACGATGGCGAAGATGCCGGCCTGGTGCACTTCGGCCAGATAGGCGGTGCGCTCGCCGACGGTGCAGGTCAGGGTCACGGTCAGGACCACTTCCTGGACTTCGTCGGACAGCTTGGTCGCTTCCTGGCTGAGGTTGAGCTGCACCTGCGGTTCGACCTGGCTCTCGCCGATTTCCTGGAAGATCTGCGGGGCGTTGGGTGCCTCGAAGGACGAATCCTTGATGTAGATCTTCTGCAGCATCATCTGCGGTTGGTCGTTCTGGCCGTTGCTCTGGCCGTTGGCGGCGGATTCTTCTGCCATGGCGGGTGGGCTCCCTACGAATAAAGGTTGGATGAAAGGAGGAAATTGTCCCACACATGGGCGACGCATGCCTAGTTGCCGTGCTTGCCCTGTGCATGAAAATGCTGCGATAATGACGGACTGCCTGTCCATGTGTCTTGCATGACGACGGTTCCCGCGGCGCGACGCGGACCCGTGACAGGCTTCCCGGCACCTCGCGCAACGGCATCATGCCGCGCCGGGCCGACGTCGTCCTGGCCAATGGGCGACCCATACCGATTACGGAGGCCATCATGGCTCGTGAATGCCAAGTCACCGGCAAGCGTGTACGTACCGGCAACAACGTCTCGCATGCCAACAACAAGAACCGCCGTCGCTGGAAGCCGAACCTGCACGAGCGTCGTTTCTGGGTTCCCGGCGAAAAGCGCTGGGTCAAGCTGCGCGTATCCAACCACGCACTGCGCACCATCGACAAGAATGGCATCGAAGCCGTGATCGCCGAGCTGCGTGCCCGTGGCGAGAAGATCTGAGGAGGATTGAATCATGGCAGGTAAACGCGACAAGATCCGTCTGATTTCTTCAGCCGGCACCGGACACTTCTACACCACCGACAAGAACAAGAAGAACACGCCGGACAAGATGAACATCAAAAAGTACGACCCGGTCGTGCGCAAGCACGTCATGTACAAGGAAGGCAAGATCAAGTGACGCAACGGCGCAGGCCGGGGTCCAGTGGAAAGCGTTGTGCGCAGCACGCAAAACCTTGGTTTCGTGCCCGCCGGATGCTGCAAAGACACTGGATTCCGGCCTGCGCCGGAATGACGGAAACAGTTCGGGGCCCGCACTTGGTTGCGGGCCCTTTGTTCATGCGGGGGACGTACTGCGGAGCGGGGTACCGGGTACACTTATTGGTGGCGAGAAAGTCGAGTCTTGCCGGTACCAAGCGCCAATAAGTGTACCCGGTACCCTCGTACTTGCCATTGCCCCGCAGCCTTCGCTGCCCTTCTGTTACCCCTCGTGCCCATGGACATCTTCAAGCAATTCACATTCGAAGCCGCGCATCACTTGCCGCGCGTGCCCGAGGGTCACAAGTGTGCCCGTTTGCACGGGCATTCGTTTCGTGTCGAGGTGCATGTGGCCGGTGCGCCCGATCCGGAGACCGGCTGGATCATGGATTACGCCGACATCAAGGCGGCGTTCGCCCCGCTTTACGAGAAGCTCGATCATCATTATCTCAACGAGGTCGAGGATCTGGAGAATCCGACCAGCGAGCAGCTGGCGCGCTGGATCTGGCGTCGGCTGAAACCTTCGCTTCCGGGTTTGGTCGAGGTCGTGGTGCGCGAAACCTGCACGGCAGGCGTGCGCTATCGCGGTGAACTTGACTGACTGCGACATTTGGCGCAGCATCCACTGTGTGAGGATGCATCAAAATGGCTTGTTGCGGCTTCGTGCAGGCTGTTACAATTCGCTAACTCTGGACTTCGAACTGAATTACGTACCGGTTGCCCGGGGAGGGCTGCCGATCGGGAAGCCCGCGTGCTCAACAGTCTTGCCGCCGGCCGCCATCTAGCCGCGCGCCTTCTGGCCGCGCAGTTTGTGGCGGCGCTGATTATCGGCGCCCTCTTCCTGATGCAAGGACGGTTTGCCGCCCTTGCCGCGGCGGCGGGCGCTGCGCTGGTGGCTGTGGGTACTGCCCTGATGGCATCGCGCGCATTGGCGCGGGGGCGGCCCGGCGTGGTCATGCTGCGCGTGTTGATGGGCGCGGTGCTGAAGTGGTTGGTGGTCCTGGGGGGACTTTACTTGGTGCTGGCGGTTTGGCACCTGCCGGCGCTGCCCGCGATCATCGGGGTGGTGGTGGCACTGGCAATGAACCTGGTGGCGTTGAAATTCAAGGAATCATGATGTTGATGCAAGCCCCTGAAAGTGGCGGCGGCCTTAACGAGTACATCCAACACCATATCCACTTCAACGACGTGGAGGTGCTCGGGCGCAATTTCCA
>DASSKC010000115.1:0-15500 GCA_035690885.1 Oleiagrimonas sp.
CGGCTTGGCACCGGGCACGAGCGGAGCGGCCTGCCACGGGCCCGGATGCTGGTTGGCGGCGTCGGCGAGCGCCGCAAGTTCGTTGTCGTCGGACAGATTGACACCCATGGAATTTTTCCTGACTTCGGCGTAGACGTTGACGGGGAGGGGAATGCTTGGATGCGACTTGCTGGCGTAACCGCGCACCACTTCGCACGGGTCGCCCACCAGTTGTTCCATGGGCAGGAACTCATCGACGATGTGGTTGATGAAGCTGGTGTTGGCACCGTTTTCGAGCAAGCGGCGGACCAGGTAGGGCAACAGATCCTTGTGCGTGCCGACCGGTGCGTACACGCGGCAGGGAATGTTCAAGTGGCCCGAACCGACGATCTCGTCGTACATCTCCTTGCCCATGCCGTGCAGGCGCTGGTACTCGAACGGGCGCCCGCGTGCCATGTGGTGGATGGCGGCGATGGTGTGCGCGTTGTGGGTGGCGAACTGCGGATAGATGACATCGGCGCCGGCATCGAACATGCGGTGCGCGCAGGCCAGGTAGGACACGTCGGTATTGGGCTTGCGCGTGTATACCGGGTAGCCGGACAGGCCCATTTCCTGGGCCAGCTTGATTTCGGCATCCCAGTACGCGCCCTTGACCAGGCGCACGCACCACCGACGTCCCGCGGCGCGGCCGGTTTCGGCCAGCCAGTCGAGCACGAACGGCGCACGCTTCTGATAAGCCTGCACGGCCAGGCCGAAGCCGTTCCAGCCTTCCAGCGAGGGATCGGTGAAGACCGCTTCGAGGATATCCAGCGACAGCTCCAGACGCGCGGTTTCCTCGGCGTCGATGGTCAGGGCGATGCCGCGGGCCATGGCGCGTTGGGCCAGTTCCAGCACGCGCGGCGTCAGCTCGGCCAGCGCGCGCGCGCGGTCGGCCACCTCGTAGCGCGGATGCAGTGCCGACAGTTTCACCGACACCGAGGGCGCCGCCAGCACATCGCCGGCCTTGGGGTGCTTGCCGAGCACGTCGATGGCGTTCTGGTAGGCCTTCAGATAACGCGCCGCATCCGGCGCCGTGATCGCCGCTTCGCCGAGCATGTCGAACGAGTAGCGATACAGGCGGTTGTCGGTGCGCTGGGTGCGCTGCAAGGCGACCTTGATGTTGTGGCCCATGATGAACTGCTGGCCCATGATGCGCATCGCCTGGCGCACGGCCATGCGCACCACCGGCTCGCCCACGCGGTTGACCAGGCGGCGCATGGCGGCCGGGTAATCGCGGCGCGTGGCATCGGGCAGGTCGACGATGTTGCCGGTCAGCATCAGGCCCCAGGTGGAGGCATTGACGAACACCGACTTGCTGGTGCCGATGTGTTTTTTCCAGTCCGCATCGGTCAGCTTGTCGCGGATCAGCTTGTCGGCGGTGTCGTTGTCGGGGATGCGTTGCAGGGCCTCGGCAATGCACATCAGCAACATGCCTTCGCTGCTGGACAGGTCGTACTGCTGCATGAAGGCGGCGATGGCGCTGCGCTCGTCCTGCTTGGCGCGCACGCGCGTGACCAGTTCGGCGGCCTGGTTTTCGACCAGGGCGCGCTCGGCCTCGGGCAGCTGGGCAATGTGCAGCAGCTCGTTGACCGCGTCGGTTTCGTCACGCAACCAGGCGCCGGTGATGCGCGCGCGCGCGGGCGTGGAGGCATCAGGGAGTTCGGGTCGGATGATGTCGTGTTTCACTGCAAGTTCTCGACCGTTGCGACGGGGCGCGCGCAACGGGTGGTGGCTGCCCGCGGGATGCGCGCATGTGGGGGCGATTGTAGGGGACGCGGGCGCGCCCGGGTCGGGCGATCAATGGGACTTGACAGGATGGCCCGACGCGTGGAACCGGCGGCAGCACTCACTTGTAGGACGAATGCGACAATATGTCACGCCGATTATCGTGGCCTTATGCCGCCGACATTGATACAGATCAATGCATGGGGATCAAATTGTTGCCAGTTTCTACGGGCACATCTACCATCCGAAGGCTGAAGGCACCGTCGTGGTTTCATGATCGTGTTCAAACCAGTCGCTGGCGGGGGGCGTGGCGTGACGGTTTGGCTCAGGCCCAACCGTACGCTCAGCCATCGCGCGCTCAAGCGATTGGCATGGGGGCTTGCGGTGGCGGTGCTGGCGACGGGGTTGATCGGCGCGCATCAGGGGAATGTGTTCGCTCCGGTGTTTGCGTTGATCGAGGCCGCAGCCGTGGCCTGGGCGCTGGGTATTGCCTGGCGCGCGGGTGGGCACGGCGAGCGCATCACCGTGGATCGGCGCTCGCTGGAAGTGGAAGTGTTGCCGGGACATCGGTGCACGCGATTCCAGTCGGCATGGGTCCGGGTGTTGCTTGCGCCGGGTGGCCATCGGCGTCGCCTGTTGTTGGCATCACACGGACGCGAGCTGGAGATTGGCGCTTTTCTCGCGGACGAGGAACGCGCCGAGCTTTGGCGTAGACTCAGGCAATTGCTGGCGCAGGCCACCGCGCCGCAGGTTCAATCGGCAGACAACGGGTCCGACGACAGCATTCAAGGTAACAAGACATGAAATCAGCCGGCATCACCCGATGGACAAAAGCGGCATTGGCAATGGCCACGGCGTTGTTCGCGACGGCGGCATGGGCCAATCCCGAGGCCTGGCAGATGACCATGCCCGAGGGCGTGACCCAGTCCTCGCACGAGGTCTACAACCTGTTCCTGATTTCGTTCTGGGTGTGCGTGGGCATCGGCATCGTCGTGTACGGCGTGATGGTCATCGCCATGATCCGCTTCCGCAAATCCAAGGGCGCGGTGGCCGAGAAGTGGAGCCACAACGCCAAGCTGGAAACGATCTGGACCATCATTCCGGTGCTGATCCTGGCGGGTCTGGCCTGGCCGGCCAGCGGCGTGCTCACGAAGATGGCCGACACCACCGATTCGGCCATGACCATCAAGGTCACCGGTTACCAGTGGTTGTGGCGCTACGACTACATCGACTACATGGGCAAGCAGGTGGACAAGGTCGGCTTCGTGTCGCGACTGGCCAAGTCCAGCAATCTGGCGCGCCAGCTCGACTCCAGCCACAGCCCGTGGGACGTCAAGAGCAAGAGTGGGTATCACACCTATCTGCTCAACGTGGACAAGCCGTTGGTGCTGCCGGTGGGCGTGAAGATCCGCTTCCTGATCACCGGCGGCGACGTCATCCACTCGTGGTGGGTGCCCGATCTGGGCTGGAAGATGGATGCCATTCCCGGCATCGTCAACGCCGCGTGGACCGAGATCAAGAAACCCGGCATTTATCGCGGCCAGTGCGCCGAGCTGTGCGGCAAGGACCACAGCGCGATGCCGATCGTGGTCAAGGCCGTGCCCAAGGCCCAGTTCAACCGTTGGCTGGCGGCGCACGAAAGCGACGCGACCCTGGACAAGGTGTCGCGTACCGCAAAAGCTCCGGACGGCAAGGCCAAGACGGCCGGGCATCAGGGTTAATCCACACGTATTGCAGGTAGAGGTACAAGGCCATGGCGCACGCAGCCACGATCGACCATCACGAGGATCACGGCGCACCCAAGGGGTTCGTCCGCCGCTGGCTCATGTCCACCAATCACAAGGATATCGGGACGATGTACCTGATATTCTCGTGCACGATGTTCTTCATCGGCGGCACGTTCGCGATGTTGATTCGCGGCGAGTTGTTCGAGCCCGGCTTGCAGCTGATGCAACCGGTGTTCTTCAACGAGCTGACCACCATGCACGGCCTGATCATGATTTTCGGCGCGATCATGCCGGCGTTCGTGGGCCTGGGCAACTGGATGATCCCGATGATGGTCGGCGCCGGCGACATGGCCTTGCCGCGCATGAACAACTGGTCGTTCTGGTTGTTGCCGGTGGCCTTCATCGTGCTGCTGTCGACCTTCTTGCTGCCCAGTGGCGCGCCGGCCGGCGGCTGGACCATGTATCCGCCGCTGACCTTGCAGATGGGTGACACCGTCGCCTTCCTGATCTTCTTCGTGCACATCGCCGGCATCAGCTCGATCATGGGCGCGATCAACATCATCGCCACCATCCTCAACATGCGCGCGCCGGGGATGGATCTGCTGAAGATGCCGATCTTCGTGTGGAGCTGGCTGATCACCGCGTTCCTGCTGCTGGCGGTGCTGCCGGTGCTGGCCGGGGCGGTGACCATGCTGTTGACCGACAAATACTTCGGCACCAGTTTCTTCAATGCCGCCGGCGGTGGCGACCCGGTGATGTACCAGCACATCTTCTGGTTCTTCGGCCATCCCGAGGTCTACATCATGATCCTGCCGGCGTTCGGCATCGTCTCGGAGATCGTCCCGACCTTCAGTCGCAAGCCGCTGTTCGGCTACAAGGCCATGGTTTATGCGCTGGCCTGCATCGCGTTCCTGTCGTTCATGGTCTGGGCGCACCACATGTTCACGGTCGGCCTGCCGGTCGGCGCCGAGTTGTTCTTCATGTACGCGACCATGCTGATCGCGGTGCCCACGGGCGTGAAGATCTTCAACTGGGTGGCCACGATGTGGCGCGGCTCGCTCAGTTTCGAGACGCCGATGCTGTTTGCACTGGCCTTCGTCGTGTTGTTCACGCTCGGCGGGTTCTCCGGGATCATGCTGGCGCTGGTGCCGGCGGACTTCCAGTACCAGGACACTTACTTCGTGGTCGCACATTTCCACTACGTGCTGGTGACCGGTTCGGCATTCGCCATCATGGCCGCGGTGTACTACTGGCTGCCCAAGTGGAGCGGCAACATGTACTCCGAACGCATGGGCAAGATCCATTTCTGGATCAGCGTGATTTCGGTGAACGTGTTGTACTTCCCTCAGCATTTTCTCGGTCTGGCCGGCATGCCGCGACGCATTCCCGATTACAACGTGGCCTTTGCCGATTTCAACATGATCAGTTCGATTGGCGGTTTCGTGTTCGGTGCCGCGCAATTGTTGCTGGTCTACAACGTCATCCATTGCGTGTACTTTGCCAGGAAGCGCGCGACCGAACGCGTGTGGGAGGGAGCGCATGGTCTGGAGTGGACCGTGCCATCGCCGGCACCGCATCACACCTTCGCGATGCCGCCGGTCATCGAGGACAGTCAGCTGGCACATGGTGATACGACACATTGATGGCCACGATGATGAACAAGTCCGGGCAGGGACATGACCCCGACAAGGTGCGCGCCGGCGTGTGGCGCACGGTGTGGATCTGCGTCGCCGTGGTCGTGGTGCTGCTCGGCGTGTTCTGGACCCAGCATCTGTGGTGATGGCGTGACGGATTGACAGCGGGTGGCCACCGGCCCCCATGGCAGGCAACAGGAAATCAAGCATGGCTCAACGAAGCGCTTATTTCATACCCACCAACAGCCCGTGGCCGATGGTCGGCTGCGTCGGCATTTTCTGCACGCTGTTTGGCGCGGCACACTGGTTGAACCATTCCCACGGCATTGGCCAACCCCTGTTCTATGCCGGCATCGCGGTCTTGCTGTTCATGATGTTCGGCTGGTTCCGATCGGTGATCCACGAATCGCTCAAGGGCAACTACAACGACCAGGTGGACACCAGTTTCCGCATGGGCATGATGTGGTTCATCTTTTCCGAGGTGATGTTTTTCGGCGCCTTCTTCGGTGCGCTGTTCTATGCGCGCATCCTGTCGGTGCCGTGGATCGGCGGCGAGGGCCACGGCATCCTGACCAATGCCTATCTGTGGCCCCAGTACAGTCCGGCCTGGCCCACCAACGGTCCGGCCAACATCGGTGGCGATTTCCAGCCGATGGGAGCGTGGGGCCTGGCCCTGCTCAACACCGTGCTGCTGCTGACCTCGAGCGTGACGGTCACGATTGCGCATCATGCCCTGCGCAGTGGACATCGCGGGCGCCTCAAGGTGTTTCTGGCCCTCACCTTCATCCTCGGTGCGCTGTTCGTCTACAGCCAGGCCAACGAATACGCCGAGGCCTACGAGCATCTCAACCTGACGTTGCAAAGCGGTATTTACGGTTCCACGTTCTTCCTGCTGACCGGCTTTCACGGTTGTCACGTCATCATCGGCACCACCATGCTGATCGTGATCTGGATACGCGTGATGAAAGGCCATTTCGACAAGGACAACCATTTCGCCTTCGAGGCCGTGGCCTGGTATTGGCATTTCGTCGACGTGGTCTGGCTGAACCTGTTCGTCTTCGTGTACGTGCTGTAGCGCATGCACTTCGGGCAACGAAAAAACCCGCCAGCTGGCGGGTTTTTTCGTTGCGGACGCCATTGTCGCAGGCGTCCGCCGGGCAGGCCGGCTTGCCGCTACAATCAAAGGCTATTGGCCAATGCCGTGCGGTTGCAGCCAGCCCATCCAGATGCCGAGCACGACCATGGCGATCAGTACCAGCGACAGGGCGATGCGGCGGGTCAGGGCCCACACCGTGCGGTTGGTGCGGCCCTTGTCGGTCATCATGTAGTACAGCGCCTGGCCGAGGTTGAAGATCACCACGAACAGCATCACGACCAGCGCGATTTTGTAGACGGTTTCCACGCGATGAGCCTGAAGCGGTTGACAACTGGCAGTATAAGGCGCGAAGTGCGGCCGCTCACATGTGGCATGTTGTCCGCCCGCCGCGCGGAGTGGCGCGCGTGATCCGCCTGCGTCGACCGTCATGGTGGGCGGTGCTGCTGACGCTCGCCGGGGTGGCATTTTTCGTGCGCCTTGGCGTGTGGCAATTGCATCGTGCCGACTACAAGGATCACCTGCTGAACCTGTTCGCGACGACCGCGACCGCGCCGTTGGTGCCGTTCGACAAGGTCGAGCCCGGCGTGTCCGAGCACAGCTATCCGCATGTGCGCGTGCACGGGCACTTCATCCAGGGACGCGAGTACCTGCTGGATGACCAGATGCACGCCAATCGCCTGGGCGTGCAGATCTATGCGCCGTTCGTGGTGTCCGGCGCCAACCGCGTGCTGCTGGTCGATCTCGGGTTCCTGCCGCGCACGCGCACCCGTGACTTGCCGCACCTGCCGCCGCTCGCGCAGGGCGATATCGTGCTGACCGGCTTGTACGCCAAGCCACCGCGGCCGGGGCTCAAGTTGGGCGGCAACCCGTTGCCCGGGCAGGACGGCTGGCCCAAGCTCAGCATCTACATCAGCCTGGACGAGATCGGTGCCGACCTTGGCCGGCGGTTTTTTCCGCGCGTGCTGTTGCTCGATCCGGACCCGTCGGTGGCCTACGTGCGCCAATGGGTGCCCGACACCATGCCGCCGTCCCGGCATCGGGCCTACGCGTTCCAGTGGTTCACCTTTGCCCTCGCCGCCATCGCCATTTTCGTGATCCTGCATCGTCGTCGCCCCCGCAAGAAGCACAAACCGCATGAATGAAGAGCGCAAACGCGTCCGCCTCGGCCGCCTGAAACTGCTGTTGGTCCCGTCGATCTTCATCGCCTCGTTCGTGGCGGCCTGGATCGTGTTCCAGTCGGGCTGGCGTCCCGCCGCGCACAGCCATGGCGAGGCGATCCTGCCGCAACGCAGTTTCCAGGACATCCGCATCGCCATGGACAACGGCGGGGAGTGGGCCTGGCGCGACCCGAAGGCGCCGCGCATGACCCTGATCGCCTTGTCGACCGGCCCGTGTGCCGAGCAGTGCGTTCATGCCCTGACATTGCTGCGCAACGCGCGCATCACGCTGAACGACAAGCAGAACCGCGTGCGTCTGTTGCACATCGGTCCCGCGCCGACCGGCCAGGCCGGCAAGGTGCTGGACGAGTCATGGCAACATGGTCGCGACGTGGCCGGCGCGCTGGCGGCCTTCCGTCCGGCCAGGAGCGGCGCGGTGGCGGCGGTCCTGGTCGAGTCCAACGGCACCGCCCTGGTCAAGTATCCGGCCGGCTTCAACGCCGACGGCGTCAAGGATGATCTGCACAAGGTGATTCACTAAATGCCGCGCTATCGTCCCCACATGAACTGGCTGGCCAAATTGGCCTGGCTGACCGCGATACTGTGTTTTTGTCTGGTGATGTTCGGCGCGTTCGTGCGCCTGTCCGATGCCGGCCTGTCGTGTCCGGACTGGCCGACCTGCTACGGCCACATGACCTGGCCCGAACAGCCGCACCAGGTGGCCAGGGCCGACGCCCACTTCCCGAACCAGCCGTATGTGGCCTCCAAGGCCTGGCGCGAGCAGGTGCACCGCATGATCGCCGGCACCCTGGGCGTGCTGGTGTTGGTGCTTGCCTTGCTGGCCGCGTGGAACCGCCCGTGGGCGCGTTGGAGCATCATCGGCGCGGCGATTGCCGCGGCGCTCGGCACTGGCATGTACATGGGCGGGGAGCACGTGTTCTCGGTCATTCTCGGCCTCGTTGCCATCATCGTGCCGTGCATCGTGGCCGGGCGGCTGGCGCGTACCGGTGCCTGGCGAATCGCCGTGCTCGCGTTCGGGCTGGTGATCCTGCAGGCAGTGTTCGGCATGTGGACCGTGACGCTGAAACTGGTGCCGATCGTGGTCACCGGGCATCTTCTGGGCGGCATGGCCATGTTTGCGCTGGTGGCCTATGTGGCCTTGCGTTTCACGCCGATCGGCGCGGCCACGGACGAGCATCGCCTGCTGCGTCGCTTCGTGATCCTCGGCATCGTCATCCTGGCCTGCCAGATCTTTCTGGGCGGCTGGACCAGCACCAATTACGCGGCCACCATTTGCGGCTCCGGTGCCGGATCGTTCCCCACCTGTCGGGGCCAGTGGTGGCCGATGGCCGATTACCGGCAGGGCTTCATCCTGTGGCATGACCTCGGCGTGAATTACGAAGGCGGCGTGCTCGGTGCCAAGGCGCGCACCGCGATCCAGATGGTGCACCGCATGGGTGCGTTCGTGGTGTTGTGCTATCTGGGCTGGCTGTCGCACAAGGTGGCGCGCGCCGGCTTGCGCGGGTTCGGCATCGGCGTCGCGCTGGCGCTGGTGGCGCAGATTCTGCTCGGCATCAGCAACGTGTATTTCGACCTGCCGCTGGCGGTGGCCACGGCGCACAACGGCATGGCGGCATTGCTGCTGTTTGCGCTGGTCGCGACCCTGGCGCGCACGCAACGGCGCCTGCCGCCGCCCACGGTTCGCGGGCCCGCGAACGAAAGCGCGGCGCAAACCGGTTAAACTGGGCAGTCATCCTGCCGCAACGTGTCCATGAGCATCCATTTTGCCGAATACTGGGAACTGACCAAGCCGCGCATCGTCGCGCTGCTGGTGTTCTGTGCCGTGATCGGCATGTTTCTCGCCGTGCAGGTGACGCCGCCGGGCATCGGCATTCCGGCCTGGCAGCCGCTGATTTTCGGCAGTCTGGGCATCTGGCTGGCCTCGGCATCGGCGGCGGCGTTCAATCATCTCATCGACCAGCGTATCGACCGCGTGATGACGCGCACCTCGCGTCGGCCTCTGGCCTCGGGCAAGCTCACCACGCGTCAGGTGTTCGTGTTCGCTTTGAGTATCGGCATCGTTTCCATGATCGTGCTGGTCACGCTGGTCAACGTGTTGACCGCGGTGCTGACGTTTGCCGGACTGATCGGCTACGCGCTGGTCTATACCGCGTTCCTCAAGCGCGCCACATCGCAGAACATCGTCATCGGCGGCATCGCCGGGGCGATTCCGCCGGTGCTGGGCTGGACCGCGGTGACCGGCACCCTGAGCCCGTATGCACTGCTGCTGTGCCTGATCATTTTCGTGTGGACGCCGCCGCATTTCTGGGCCCTGGCGATTTTCCGCCGCGAGGAATATGCGCGCGCCGACATTCCCATGCTGCCGGTGACCCACGGCGTCAAATACACCGCGTGGAACGTGTTTTTCTACACCGTGTTGCTGTTGGTGGTGACCGTGTTGCCGTATCTGACCGGCATGAGCGGTTTGCTGTATCTGGGCGGTGCGCTGGTGCTGGGCGGCGGCTTCCTGTATTACGCGATCCGCCTGATTCGTCCGCCCGACGAGCGTTTCGCGATGAAGGTGTTCGGTTACTCGATCGTCTACCTGATGGCGCTGTTCGCGTTCCTGCTGCTCGACCATTGGCTGGTGCAGCCGATGTTGCAGGTCGGCGCGCGCATCAGCTGACTCTGACTGAATGGTCAGCTGATCGGGTGTTCGTCGGTACGCTTGCGTCGGCTGCGACGACGCCACCAATACGCGCCCAGCACCACGGCCAGCACGCCGAGGACAATCCACAGGCCGGTTTGGCCGCGATGGATCCAGGTGACCAGCCACTCGTGGTTGTTGGCGCCCAGGTAGCCCAGCACGACCCATATCGGGACGCTGATCAACGCGGCCGCGCCGTCCAGTGCCAGGAAGCGCCATACCGAGACGCGATGGGTCAGGCCGGCGGTGATGAACACGGCCGTGCGCATGCCGGGCAGGAAGCGGGCGATGAACAGCAGGCGGTTGCCCTGGCGCTCGAAGCGGCTTTGCACGGCGGCATAGCGCTTGGGGGTGAGCACGCGTGCGATCGGGCGCCAGCGCAGCATGCGCACGCCGAAATGGTGACCGAGCGCAAACATGGTCAGGTCGCCGGCCAGCACCCCGAACAGCGTCAGCGCGATCATGGCGTACACATTGGCGTAGCCGAGCCCCGCGATGACGCCGCCAGCGACCAGGGTCACGTCTTCCGGAATCGGTGCACCGATGCTGCACAGCAACAGCGCCAGCAACACGGCGACATAACCGTGTTCGGCAAAAAAAGTGACCAGTTGGGTCAGAAGGTCCATGCGCGGAAGTTCGACATCAATGCAAGGGGGCGGGTCATGATCCCATGGATGGCAAGCAGCGCGATCAGCGCGGCATCACGGTGCGACGTGGCACCACGGCCATGGTCAGACGCGAGATGCACACCAGGTCGCCGTCTCCGCTGACAATGCGAACCTCCCAGACATGGGTGCGCCGGCCCAGATGCAGTGCGCGTGCGGTGGCGGTGACCACGCCGTCGCGCACGCCGCGCACGTGGTTGGCGTTGATGTCCAGGCCTACGGCCAGTTCGTGTTCGGGATCCAGCGCCAGCATTGAGGCGGTGCTGCCCACGGTTTCGGCCAGCGCCACCGAGGCGCCGCCATGCAGCAGGCCGAACGGCTGGTGCGTGCGCGCGTCGACCGGCATGCTGGCGCACAGGTAGTCGTCGCCGACGTCACTGAAGCGAATGCCCAGTACTTCCATCAGCGTCCCCCGGCTGCCGGCATTGAGTTGTTCGAGGTCGGGGGGCTGCTTCCAAAGGGCCATGACGCGGTTCCGCGGGAAACCTCCATTGTCGTGAATGTCGACAGCGGCGACAATGTGTTGTTTTCGCGCATGGACCGGTTGTGGCGTACACCGTGACACTCAAGGCCAGTGGCCACCAGTTTTCCGTCGAGGAAGGCGAGACCGTGCTGGAGGCGGCGCAGCGTGCCGGACTGGCATTGCCGTATTCATGCCGAGCCGGCCTGTGCGGGAGTTGCAAGGCCCTGGTGCTGGAAGGCCGGTTTGCGTATCCGCGCAATCCGCCGACGGCGCTCAGTGCGACCGAGCGCGCCCGACATGCCGCGTTGCTGTGTCAGGCGGTGCCAAGCAGCGACTTGTTGCTGGAAGTGCGCGAGGTGGCATCGGTCGAGGACATGCCGCGACGCCAGCTCGACGTGACGGTGGTGGCCAAAGACCTGGTCGCGCCCGACGTGGTGCGAATCCGTCTGGCCACGGCCGCCGACGTGCCACGGCTGCGTTGGCTGCCGGGCCAGTACATCGAAGTGGTGCTCGATGACGGGCGTCGTCGTGCGTTTTCGCTGGCCCGGTCACCGCACCTGGGACCGGAGCTGGAAGTGCACGTGCGCCACGTGGCTGGTGGCGGTTTCACCTCGTGGGCATTTCACCAGCTGGCCGTTGGCGACACGTTGCGCGTGGAAGGCCCTCAAGGCACCTTCGTGCCGCGCGAGGATTCGGAGCGGCCGATCATCCTGGTGGCCGGCGGCACCGGCTTCGCGCCGGTCAAGGCCTTGATCGAGCACTTCCTGCACCTGGGTACGCGACGGCCGCTGCACCTGTATTGGGGCGCACGCACGGCGGCGGACCTGTACCTGCGCGCACTGCCCGAACGCTGGGCGCGCGAAGTGCCGACGCTGGATTTCGTGCCCGTGGTGTCCGATCCCGAAGAAGCCGCCCGTGCCGGATTGCGTGCAGGCCTGGTGCACGAGGCCGTGCTGGAGGACTGGCCGGACCTGTCGCCCTTCGACATCTACATGTGCGGTCCGCCGGCCTTGATCGATGCCGGGCGACATCGCTTTGACCAGGCCGGTTTGCCCGAGGGGCGCCTGTACTACGACTCGTTCGAGTATGCGCCGGACGTGCTGGAGAAAATCCTCGGCAGCCGGGCGGGGATTCACGGGTTGTGATTCTGGTAGGTCGGGTTGAGCTGCAGGCGAAACCCGACGTTCGCATGGCGCCGCGATATGTCGGGTTGATGAAACCAACCCGACCTACACCTGCGTTTGCGGGTTTTATTTGCGACCGCGGGCGACGGGCAGGTCGGCGTTCTTCCACGACAGCATGCCGCCGTGCAGCATGTTGACCTTTTCGAAGCCCGCGCCGATCAGGCGCTGCGCGGCCTTGGCCGAGGTGCGACCGTCCTTGCACACCACCACTACCGGCAGCTCTTTGGCTTTGACCAGATCCTTGCTTTCCGGGTCGAACTGGCTCATGGCCACGTGCCGTGCGCCGGGAATGTGTGCCTTCTCGAAGTCGTTGTAGCTGGACAGGTCCACCACCAGCGCGTTCTCGCGGTTGATCAGGTGGGTCAGCGCGGCGGGCGTCAGCTCGCGGTACTTGCGGCCCATGCGCATGATCTCGCCGACGATCAAGCCAGCCAGCAAGGCAATGAACAGCAGGCACAGCCAGATGTGGTTGCCGACGAATTCGGGCACGCGTTGGAAAAATTCACTCATCGGGACATCCGGTGCGGGTGTGCAAACAGCGCATTATCCGCGAGCGCGGCCAGCGACGCAAAGCGGGGGTGGCGGGGGTGGGGTGTGTGGCTTGATGCGGGTGCTGGGTATTCATCGGCTTTGGACCGTTGAATGGGACGAGGGACGAGGGACGAGGGACGAGGGACGAAAGTCACGCGGCTGCCTGCAACGTGCAATGGCATGATTTTTTGCTCGATACACGACTTCTTGCCTCAAGCACTCACAGCCCCTAGCCCCTAGCCCCTAGCCCCTAGCCCCTCGGCTTCAACCCGTTCAGGCGCCCCGCACAATCAATCACCAGCATTCACTTGCTCGAGCGCACTCCCCCGCTCGAGCGCACTCACCGCCGCTCCGGCGTGATGTCGGGCAGGCCGCTTTCCAGCCACCAGCGCGCGGCCTCGGGGTCCCAGCGCCAGGTCTGCTGGTCGACGATGAAACGTTCGCCCTGGGTATGGCGGTTGATCAGGCCGATCTTGACGGTTTGGCGCACTTCGGTGTCGCTGACCGGGATCGGTCCCGCTCCGGCGTCGTATCCGGCCACGCGAACCTGCTTGTAACGTGCCATCTGCAGCGGCGTCGGCGGATGGGCCTCGAGGTAGTCGGGGTCGACAAAAGCCTGCGCGTGCGAGAAATCGCCCCAGCGCAGCGTGGATGCGTACGCATTGAGGGTGTCGGTCAAGGTGTTCTGGCGCTGCTGGCCGGCGCAACCGGCCAGTAGCGTCAAGGCGACAATGACAAGGATCAGGCGCAGACGATGCATGGGATGTCTCCCCCCGGAGAGTGGTTTCGCGAACGCCTCATGGTGCCTTCTCGATCGAGGTCGTGCCGTGGGCGGGGTCACGTGTCTTGGCGACGAATTGGGCGGCAAGCGTGGCGCACAGCGTATCACCGTCGGCTTCGTGCACATGGCAGCGCAGCGCCACGCGCGCCTTGCCGCGTCGGGCCAGGGTGGTGAAAAAGCGGTCCCGGTCGGCATCGGGGTCGAGTTCGGCGTGGGCGAGGAAGTCGTTCCATACCGGCGCGCGATAGGCGGCTTCGCTGCGCGCGACGAACACGTCGCAGTCCAGCCCGCGTTGTTCCAGTGCCAATACCACCAGCGCCCAACCGGCGATCGTCATCACGCTGGCCAGGCTGCCGCCAAAAGCACAACCCTTGTCGTTGATGTTGGGTTTGAGGGGGGCGGCCATGGTCAGCGCGTCACCGCTCCAGGCATGGATGCGCAAGTCCATGGCGTGCACCAGCGGGATCTGGTCGCGGATACGGGTTTGCAGGGCGCGTGCGGGGTCGGGCAGGGTCGTCATGGTGCGCAGTCTGGCGGCGCATCCGTGTCACGGCAAGCCGTTGTAGCATCGGGGCATGCCTGCTGCCTCCCGCCAACCGTTGCGTGGTATTGACGTGCTGATCACGCGTCCGGTCGGCCAGGGACGCGCTCTGGCGTGCCGGGTGCGTGCGCTGGGCGGGCAGCCGTTGCTGTTGCCGGGCGTGTCGTTGCGTGCGATCGAGTCGGGCGAGCAGGTGCACGAGGCATTGGAATGTGCACTTGCGGGTGACGTGGTGCTGTTCACGAGCCCGGCGGCCGTGCGTTTTGCCGCGCGCGTCTTGCCCCTGCATGGACGCGCGCGTGTTGCCGCGGTCGGAGCGGCCACGGCGCGCGCCTTGCGGCGTCATGACGTGGGCGATGTCATTGAGCCATCCGGGCGCCAGGACAGCGAGGGTTTGCTGGCGCACCCCGCGCTGGCGTCGGTGCGCGGTTGTGCCGTCGCGGTCATCGGCGCGCCCGGTGGCCGCGGCGTGTTGCAGCAGCGCTTGCGCGAGCGTGGCGCACGAGTCACCGAGGTGGCCGTGTATCAACGTGTTCCGGCGCGGCTGGATCGGCGTCATCGGCAGGCCGTGCGTGGCTTGCGGCAACGCCATGTGGTGCTGTTGTCGAGCGTGCAGACCGTGCAACGTTTGCAGCGCCTGCTCGACGCGGCTGATTGGCGGCACGTCGTGGCCGGCACGGCGGTGGTCAGCAGTCAGCGCGTGGCCGACGCGGCGCGGCAAGCGGGCTTCGAGCGTGTGGTGCGTGCGGCATCGGCATTGACCGATGCGCTGTTGACCGGTGCGGTACAGGCGGCGCGCGAGCTGTAGGTGTTCAGCGCCGTTGTGGCAGTCTTTGCGGCAATCGGGATAGCATGGCCGACATGAGCGAGCAAACTGCGCAGTCCGAACCCGCGTCATCCGACAAGAAACCGCCGCGTGGCGCCAGGCGTCAAAAGCCGGACCGCTCGCCGAAGCCACCGCGACGCGGTGGATTGCTGGCGTTGATCGCCTTGATCCTGGCCTTGCTGGCGCTGGCTGCCGTGGCTTTCGGTGGTTGGCAGTGGCGGCAACGGCAAAGCGACCGACAAGCGGACGCACAAGCGACGGCGCAGTTGCGTCAGCAGGTGGCAAAGCTGCAATCAACGGTGCGCGAGGGCGCGGACAATCGACAGCAGGGCCAGCAGGCGCTGCAGGCGGCCAATCAGACCTTGCAACGTCGTATCGATGGCATGTCCGAGCGCGTGGACAGCCTGGAAACGGCGGTGGCCAGTCTGGCGCGCCACAGCCGGCA
>DASSKC010000116.1:0-72435 GCA_035690885.1 Oleiagrimonas sp.
ACTCGCGCGGCGTCGAGCAGGTCCAGCATCGGTTTGACGTAGATGGTGGTCGGTGCCATCAGCGCATCGGCCAGCGGGGTGCCGTCCAGATCCAGATCAAGCGGGTTGCCGGCGCGTTCCAGGATGCGCCGCACCAGCGAGTAGCCATTGGAGTGCGGGCCGCTGGAGGCCACGCCCACGATTACGTCGCCGGCGGCAATGCGGCTGCCGTCGAGCAGCGCCGATTTCTCCACCGCGCCGACCGTGAACCCGGCCAGGTCGTATTCGCCGGGCGGGTACATGTCGGGCATTTCCGCGGTTTCGCCGCCGATCAAGGCGCAACCGGCCAGCTCGCAGCCCTTGGCGATGCCGCCGACCACATCGGCCGCGGTGTCGACGTCCAGTTTGCCGGTGGCGAAATAATCGAGGAAAAACAGCGGCTCGGCGCCCTGAACCAGCACGTCGTTGACGCACATGCCGACCAGGTCGATGCCGATCGAGTCGTGGCGGCCCAGTTGCTGCGCCAGCTTCAGTTTGGTGCCGACGCCGTCGGTGCCGGACACCAGCACCGGTTCGCGGTACTTGCCGGCCAGGTTGAACAGGGCGCCGAAACCGCCCAGTCCACCCAGAACCTCGGGGCGCAGGGTGCGCTTGACGGCGGGCTTGATGCGCTCGACCAGAGCGTTGCCGGCGTCGATGTCGACACCGGCGGCGCGATAGGTGAGGGCGTCGTGGTCTGGCTTGGACATGATCCAATCCGGCGTGTGCAAACCCCCAATGATAGACGTTCGGGCGCCGATTGGGCAGACTTGCCCGTGAAATCGGGTGTCGCGCCCTGATGGGTAATGGACGCGAACCCGGCCGACCAACGCCCGAATGGCTCCCGAGACGCCTTATACTCTGATGCCGACGTAATGGATCTGCGCATGCGTTATCTGACGATTCTGCCCCTGTTGTCCGGTCTGCTTGTTGTCGCCGCTGCACCGGCTGCCGCGGTGCAACAAACGCCCGCGGACGCATCCACATCAGCGGCCGCCACACCGGCGGCACCAGCCGCCAACCCGTACCAGACGTCGGTGCCAGTGGCCGATACCTCGTCCAAAAACCGCAGCCACGCCTTTGCCGTGGCACTGGAACGCGTGATGTCGCGCGTGACCGGCCACGCACCATCGTCGACGGCGCGAGGCGAGGCATCAACCTATGTGCGCCAGTACCGCTACGAGCGCGCGCCGGCCGGCTCGCCGCAGCCGTACCGTCTGGTGGTGACGTTCGCGCCCTCGGCGATTGCGCATTTGCAGCGCAGTCAGGATGCGTTCGTGGCCGCGGATGGTGCCGAGCATGCGGACGCGGCCTTCGGCGGTTTGCCGGCCGGTGACAATGCGGTCTGGGTTTCCGGTGTCCGGACCGCGCTCGATTTTGCCGCCGTCGTATCCGTTTTGCGCACGCAGCCGGGCGTCGAGAGCGTGGCGGTGCGCAAGGCGCATGGCGATGGCATGTTGCTGGACGTGCGTACCAGCGTTCCTCTCGGCCGGGTGCTGGGTGCGCTTGCTGCGCGCGGACATCTGGCAAGCGCCGGGACGGCGCACGCCGGAGCCGCCGCCAGCCTGCGTTGGCGCCAGTGACGAGCGATGCAGCCGCCGGCCGCAAGCCCGCGCTCGATATCGGCATGGCGACACTTGCCCAACGCCATCTCGGTGCTGCGCATCGTGTTGGTGGTGCCGGTGGCGCTGGCGATCGTGGCTGGCAACTTTCGTCTGGCGCTGGTGCTAGCCGTGCTGGCCGGGGTTTCCGATGGCGTGGACGGCTGGCTGGCGCGGCATTTCGGCTGGCGCAGCCATCTGGGCGGCGTGCTCGATCCGGTCGCCGACAAGTTGTTGCTGGTGACGTGCTTCGTCGTGCTGGCCTGGGTCGGCGAGGCGTCCGTGGAGCTGACGATACTGGTGCTGGCGCGAGACTTGGTGATCGCGCTCGGCGCGCTGGCGTGGTACGGGGTCATCGGTCGCTTTCGGGCGCGGCCGAGCTGGATTTCCAAGTGCTGCACCACGGTGCAGATCCTGTACGTGCTGGCGGTGCTGACAACCCGGTCGGGCTGGCTGGACGGCATGCCGCTGACACCATGGACCTGGCTGGTGGTGATTTTCACTGTCGCCAGCGGGCTCGATTACATCGTGCGTTGGGGCTGGCTGGCGCGGCGACAGCTGATTGCGCGCAAATGCAAGGAGGGGGAGCATGAGTCCTGAAACATCACGTCGCTGGCAATGGCTGGTCATCGCCGTTGTCGTCGGCTTCGTGGTCTGGCTGTTGTCGCCGGTGCTGATGCCGTTCGCCATCGCGGCCATGCTGGCGTATCTGTGCGATCCGCTGGCGGACCGGCTGGAAAGGTGGAAGCTGAACCGGACCCTGGCCGTCAGCATCGTGTTCGCGATCATGGTGCTGGTGGTGGTCGGCGTGTTGCTGATGTTGATCCCCTTGATCCAGCGCCAGGTGGTTCACTTGATCGAAAGCCTGCCCAGCTACGTGACATGGGTCAAGCAGGTGGCGATGCCGTGGCTTCAGGTCCACCTGCATCTGGAACCCGGCAGCTTCAACACCGAACGGATCATGGATGCGCTGCGCTCGCATATCGGTTCGGTCAGCTCGGTCGTGGCGGCCACGCTGGCCAAGGTGTCCAAGTCCGGGTTCGGCATCATCATGTGGCTGACCAACCTGGTGTTGATCCCGGTGGTCACGTTTTACCTGCTGCGTGACTGGGACCGGATGGTGGGCAAGCTTGACCAGTTGCTGCCGCGTCGCCAGCGCCCGACCATCGTGCACCTGGCGCGCGAGTCCAACCAGGTGCTGGGCGCATTCGTGCGCGGTCAGCTGCTGGTGATGGTGTCGCTGGGCATCATCTACGGCGTCGGTCTGAGCTTGATCGGCCTCAATGTCGGTCCGCTGATCGGCATGGTCGCGGGGCTGCTCAGCTTCGTGCCCTATCTGGGTTTCATCATCGGGCTGGTGGCCGCCGTGGTTGCGGTGCTGGTGCAATTCGGCGACTGGTTCCATCTGGGCATGCTGGCGATCGTGTTCGCCATCGGGCAGACCATGGAGGGTTATGTGCTGACACCGAAACTGGTCGGCGACAAGATCGGCCTGCATCCGGTGGCGGTGATTTTTGCCGTGCTGGCCGGCGGTCAGCTGTTCGGCTTTCTGGGTGTGCTGTTGGCGTTGCCGGCAGCGGCCGTGATCATGGTGTTGGTGCGTTACGGTTACAAGCGCTATCAGGGGAGTGACCTGTACGATGACCGGCAGAAGGTTGTTGCGGTCGGCAACGATGACGCACCACCCGGCGACGAACCATTGAGCAAGAACCCCGAGTGACCACCCAGCAGATCCCGCTTGCCCTGCGCTGGCCGCGCCGCCAACGCTTCGAACACTTCCACGCCGGTGCCAATGCCGTGGTGCTCGACAGCGTGCGTGACGCGGCCGAGCGCGTGGATGCGCCGTGGCCGTTCATGGCCGGTCCGGGCGGCTGCGGCAAGACGCATTTGCTGGTCGCGGCCTGCCAGCATGCGACCGAGCTCGGACGGCGCGTGCAGTACCTGCCGCTGGAGCGCCTTGCCGCTTCGCTGGCCGATGCCATTCGGCACTGTGTCGGCAGCGATCTGGTGGCATTGGATGACGTGCATGCGGTGGCCGGCAACCGGGACGCCGAGCACGCGCTGTTCGATCTCTACAATCGCGCTCGTGCCGAGCAGGTCACGTTGCTGTTTGCATCACGCGTGACGCCGGCGCAGCTGCAACTGACACTGCCGGACCTGCGTTCGCGTCTGGGGGCGTGCACGCTTTCGACGCTGCAGCCCCTGTCCGAGGGCGAGCGTCGGGGCGTGCTCAAGGCCTTCGCCGCGGCGCGCGGCATCCAGCTCGATGACAGTGTGCTCGACTGGCTGTTCAATCGTTATGCGCGCGACCTCGGCGCCTTGCACGAGCTGCTCGAGGAGCTGGACAGCGCGTCACTGGCGGCCAAGCGCCGGATCACCGTGCCGTTTCTGCGCGAGTATCTGCGTGACACGCACGTGGTCACGTGACGGTAGGTCGGGTTGGCTTCATCAACCCGACGTGTCCTGACGCGATACGAACGCCGGGTTACGCCTGAGGCTCAACCCGACCTACGCAACTGCACGCCCACCGTCCGCCGCAGATCGGGCGCGTATTTACGGGGCCATCAATTCCGGCGTCAAGGTCTTGGCGGCCACCTCGGCCATGGCCGGGGCGATGTGGTGGTTGCCGGCAATCAGGTTGCCCGAGGCGGGCAGGCCGTTGCGACCGGCCATGTCGGTGAACGTGCCGCCGGCTTCGCGTACCAGCAGGCAGCCGGCGGCGATGTCCCACGGTTTGAGGCCGAGTTCGAAGTAGCCGTCAAAGCGACCGGCGGCCACGTAGGACAGGTCCAGCGCTGCCGAACCGGTGCGGCGGATGTCTTCGGCCCGGGTCAGCAGTTGCCGGGTCATGTCCCATTGCGCGTCCAGATGCTCGCGCTGGCGGAACGGAAAGCCGGTGCACAACATGGCGCCATCGAGGTTCTCGCGCTTGCCCACACGGATGCGGCGGTCATTGAGATACGCGCCATCGCCCTTGCTGGCGGTGAAGATCTCGTTGCGCAGCGGGTCGTAGACCACACCATAGACCGGTTCGCCACGTTCGAGCATGGCGATCGAAACCGAAAAATGCGGGATGCCGCGCAAATAGTTGTGAGTGCCGTCGAGCGGATCGATCACCCATGTCAGCGGCCCCTTGCCGCTTTGACCCGACTCCTCGGCCAGGATCGCGTGGCGCGGGTAGGCGCGCTTGAGCTCGCGCACGATGGTGTCCTCGGCCATGCGATCGACTTCGGAGGCAAAGTCCAGATGCTGCTTTTCCACGACCTGGATCGAGTCCAGTCGATTCATGTAGCGCAGGATCACATTGCCTGCGGCGCGCGCGGCGCGTACCGCGACATTGACGGCGGGTCTGGGCATGGCGTTGGCTTCGCAAAGAACGGGTGCGGACGGGCCGCGACCGCGCAGTATATCAGGTCGGGACTCGGGACTCGGGACTCGGGACTCGGGACGGGACTGGTATTCTTGTGCGCCCCTAGCCCCTAGCCCCTAGCCCCTAGCTCTGGCCCAAACACATGTCCCTTCGCTTCGTGCTCGTCCGTACCTCTCACCCCGGCAATATCGGCAGTGCCGCGCGCGCCATTCGCACCATGGGTTTCGATCGCCTGGAACTGGTCAGTCCGGCGCGGTTTCCCGATCCGGAAGCTACCGCGCTGGCGGTGGGGGCGCCGGGCGTGCTGGAGCATGCCGGTGTGCATACCGAGCTGGTCGATGCGTTGTCCGGCTGTCATCGCGTGCTCGGGCTGTCGGCACGCCGGCGCGGCATCAGCTTGCCGGAATTGTCGCCGCGCGAGGCGGCGATCGACGTGCGCGACGCGCTGGCTCGTGGCGAGAATGTGGCAATGATGTTCGGCAACGAGTCGAGCGGACTGGACAACCAGGAGTTGTCGCATTGTCATGCCATGGTGCGCATTCCCAGCGTCGCCGATTTCAGTTCGCTGAACCTGGCGCAGGCGGTGCAGGTGATGGCCTACGAGTTGCGCGTGGCCACGCTCGACGCGGCCGATCCAGTGCCGAGTGCGCCGGATGATGCGCCGGCCGATGCCGCGCAGATGGAGCAGTTCTACGTCCATTGGCTGGAAATGCTCGACGCGATCGAGTTTCACAAGGGGCGCTCGCCTGACACCATCATGTTGAAGTTGCGTCGCCTGTTCCAGCGTGCGCGACCGGACGAGCGTGAACTGCGCATCCTGCACGGCATTGCATCCGATGCAATACGCATGTCGCGCGGTACTCAGAAATAGTGCGCGATCTGTTGCCAGACTTGCTGGATGCTGTCGATCACCACGCTGCTGAACACCAGTGCCAAAATCAGCAGCACGCCCGACAACACCCACATCACCAGCAGCAAGGCGCCGTCGCGTTCGATCAGCGCGAATGCGAACGCCAGCAACAATACGCCGAACACGTAGTTGGTGAACGGGATTGGCAGGGACAGCAGCAGGCCGAGGATGACCAACGCCAGCCCCGACACCAATGACCAGGGACGTTGCACCATCACCGTCATGCGAGGCTTGCACCAGCGTTCCAGGCGCCGGGTGATGCCGCGCGTGCGCTCCAGGAAGCGGAGCACGCGGGTACGGTGCATGGTCTTGCGGCGCAGGCGTGCCGGTATCAGCGGGTGTTCCATGCCGCACAGCATCTGCATGCCCAACGCGATCACCAGCACGCCCATGATGCCGCCAATGCCGATCGGCAGGGGGATGAAGTTGGGGATGGCAAGGACCAGCAAAACCACGCCGAATGCGCTTGAACGCAAGGGTTCGAGCAGGACCTTCAGCGTGATGTCATCGCTGTGATTGCTTGTGATGGCATCACGCAGCAACGCGACCGTGGTGCGGCGCTGCTCGTCGGGAGGTTGTGTCATGGAGCTTCCTGTGTGATGGCGTCGCCGTCATCGTTTGTCGCCGGATTGACGCGGACCTTGTCGATGCGTGCGCCGTCCAGATCGAGTACTTCAAAGCGCAAGCCGTGCCAGGCGAATGCCTCGCCCTCGCGCGGAATGTGCCCCAGTGCCGTGGTGATCATGCCGGCGAGGGTGTGGAATTCATGCTCGTCCTCGCCCGGCAGCTGTTCCAGGTGCAGCAGCTCGCGCACGTCGTCGACCGGCAGGGTGCCGTCGATCAGCCAGCTGCCGTCATGGTCGCGGCGCCACGGTGCGGCCGGGTCTGTCGCGTGCGGCTTGGCCTGGCCGATCACGCTGCCGAGCAGGTCATTAAGCGTGACCATGCCTTCGATGTCGCCATACTCGTCGACCACCAACGCAATGCGCACCTCGGCATCGCGGAACGCATCAAGCAGGTCCAGCGCGCGCGTGTTGGCGGGAACGTACAGGGGCTTGGCGATGTCGTCGAACAGGTGCGGTTTGCCGTCCAGCAGGCCGTCGACCATGCGCTTGATGCCGACAATGCCGAGCACGTCGCTTTCGTCGCCGCGATACACGGGATAGTGCGAAAAGTTGTTCTCGCGCAACACCGTGAGGTTATCTTCCAGCGGCGCGTCGATGTCCAGCCACGTGATGCGCGGGCGCGGCGTCATCACGCTGCCGACGTTGCGGTCGCCCAGGCGCAGCACGCGGTTGACCATGTTGCGCTCGTCGGCATCGAGCACGCCGGCTTCGGCGCCCTCGGCCACCAGCATGCGGATTTCTTCTTCGCTGACGGCCGAATGGCGCACCTTGTCCATGCGCAGCAGCTTCAGCAAGCCGGTGCTGGCCAGGCTCAGCAACCACACGAACGGTGTGCAGACCCTGGACAGCACCAGCATCGGCATGGCGATATTGGTGGCCAGTCGCTCCGGTGCGAGCAGGGCAATGCGTTTGGGCACCAGTTCGCCGATGACGATCTGGATCGCCGTCACCAGGACAAAACCGATCAGCCAGCCCAGTGCCGTGGCATGCGCACTCAGCCACGCCACACCCGCCGAGCGCAACGCGTCGGCAAAGCTGTTGCCCAGCGACGCACCGGCGATCGCGCCGGTGATCAGCACCACCAGCGTGATGCCCACCTGCACGGTCGACAGGAAGCGGTCCGGGTGCTGCAACAGGCGCAAGGCCACGCGAGCCCGGCTGCTGGTGCGGGCCATCTGCTTGAGGCGGCTCTTGCGTGAGGCCACGATGGCCATTTCGGACAAGGCGAAATAGCCGTTGAGCAGGGACAGGAGGACGATCAGGCCGATCTGGATCAGCATCCGGGATGCCATGGAAGGGTCATGGCGGAAGTGTAACGGTTGCAGCTGAATATTTGAGGCTGACGATCGACTTGGGACTCTCTGATTAACTCCACGTAGGCGGCATCCTGCCCGAAAGGTGCGCAGCGGGCTGGGCGTGGCGAAGGGAAGACTGGTTGTCTTGGCAAGCCGCGGACAGTTCGCTGCGTACCTTTCGGGCAGGACCCCGTCATTCAAAATCAAAAAGTTGGGGCCGGTCTGTCTGTCCGCATCTCTGCGGCGCGCCGTCTCGACAGGCAACCAGCCTGCTTTCGCCGACGCGCCTGTGATCTGCGAACAGACAGACTGGTGACGCCTGCGCGGAGTTAATCAGAGAGTCCCTTGCGTCCTGTAACATAACCGCAACGTTTGGCTGTCATCATGCCCGCGTTGCCCATTACCGACGAGAGGCGTTTGCCGTGTTTTCACTGCAAACCATGTTTGGCAAGACCGACAAGGTCTACGATCTGCTCCAGGCCAGTTCCGAAGCCGCGCTCGAAGCAGCCAAGGCCGTCGACGAGCTGACCCGCAATGGCGATGGCGCACCGTTCATGGCCACGTTCACTGCCGCGCGCAAGCGCGAAAAGGAGCTGGCGGCCGAGATCAGCGAGGAGTTGGTCAATACTTTCGTGACCGCGCTGGACCGCGAGGACATCGAGGAGATGAACTCGGCGCTGTACAAGATTCCCAAGACCATCGAGAAATTCGCCGACCGCTACGTGCTGGTCGCCGATCGGCTTGAAGGCGTCGATTTCGCGCAGCGCACGGCCATTCTGGCCAGCTGTACCGAGGTCGTGGCCGAGATGGTCAAGCAGATGCGCAAGGGCCTGAAGATCGACCCGATGCGCAAGCTGCAAAATCGCCTGCAGGCGCTCGAAGCCGAGGCCGATGACCTCCTTCTCGAGCCGTATCGCGAGTTCTACCTGAATGCGTCGGACCCGATGCGCGCGTTGCTGGCCAAGGATCTGTTCGAGATCATCGAAAAGGCCATCGACAAGTGCCGTGACGTCGGCAACGTCATTTATTCCATCGTGCTCAAAAATTCCTAGGGGTTCCCGTGAGCATCGGAATGCTGGCTCTGGTCATTGTCGTCGCACTGGCCTTCACCTACATCAACGGTTTCCACGACACGGCAAACTCCATTGCCACCGTGGTCGCGACCAAGGTGCTGACGCCGGGGCAGGCGGTGTTCCTCGCCGCCGGCACCAACATGATCGGCGCGCTGCTGGGTACGGCCGTGGCCAAGACGATTGCCGAAGGCCTGGTCAACGCGAATGTGGTCCATGAAGGCGCATTCTTCCTGATCAGTGCGTTGCTTGGCGCGTGCATCTGGAACCTGATCACCTGGTGGCAGGGCTTGCCGTCCAGTTCCAGCCACGCCTTGGTCGGCGGCCTGGTCGGTGCCGCATTGGCCGCCAGCGCCAACGATTTCAACTCGGTGATCTGGTGGACATCCGCAGGCGAGCATTGGTGGCAAGCGCAGGGCGTGGTGCCCAAGGTGATCATTCCGATGGTCATCTCGCCACTACTGGGCTTCATCATCGCCTTGCTGTTCATGTGGGCGCTGTACGGGTTTTTGCTGTGGTGCTCGCGGCGCAAGGGCGTTGTCAATCGTCTGGGGCGCACACCGTTCGTCAACGCGTTTTTCGGCAAGTCGCAGTTGTTCTCGGCGGCCGCCATGGGGCTGTCGCACGGCATGAACGACGCGCAGAAAACCATGGGCATCGTGGCCCTGGCGCTGGCCGGTGCGACCGCCGCCGGGACCCTGGACCAGGTGCCACACTGGCTGGAGTTCCTGCGCATTCCCGAGGCCACCAGCGGCGGCTTCGACATCCCGGTCTGGGTCGTCATCCTGTGCGCGCTGGTGATGGCCGCCGGTACCGCCGGTGGCGGCTGGCGCATCATCAAGACGCTGGGTCACAAGATGGTCAAGCTGCATCCGATCAACGGCTTCGTGGCCGAAACCAGCGGCGCCATCGTCATCTTTGCCGCCTCGGCCTTCGGCATCCCGGTGTCGACCACGCATTGCGTGTCCACGTCGATCATGGGCGTCGGTGCGGCCAAGCGGTTCAATGCCATCCGCTG
This sequence comes from Oleiagrimonas sp., assembly GCA_035690885.1. GTDB lineage: Bacteria > Pseudomonadota > Gammaproteobacteria > Xanthomonadales > Rhodanobacteraceae > Oleiagrimonas. The sequence continues at coordinate 9,909 of DASSKC010000116.1, forward strand.
GACCGTGGTCGAGCGCATGGTGTGGGCGTGGTTGCTGACGCTGCCGATCACGGCGGTCATCGCCTACTTGGTGTCGCGCGCGCTCAGCGTGATCGTTTGATCCCGTTGCTGCCGGGAATCTCGAATAACCACACCCACCGTTGTTTTGAACGAACGGGGGCGGGTTGTTCGAGGCTCCTGCGGCGGGTTCAGGCCGGCGGGTAGACCCGTGCTTCGCGCACGTGACCGCGCGTGCCGCGACTGGCCAGGTGCAACATGGTTTCGGCCAGCTCCGCCGGGTCGATCCAGGTCGACGGATCCACGTCCGGCATGGCTTCGCGGTTGCCGGCAGTGTCCACGGCACCCATCGGATAGACGATGCCGATCTCGATGCCCTTGGGCGCCAGTTCGGCATGCATGGACTTCATCCAGGCGATCATCGCCGCCTTGGCCGCGGCGTAGGTGCCGCATGAGGCGCCGCCGTCGATAGCCTGGCCCGCACCCACGCCCAGCACGAAGCCGCCACCGTGTTCGAGCATGTGCGGCAGTGCGGCGCGGGTTGCGTTGAAGGCGGTGCGCAGGTTGATGTCCAGTTGCGCTTCGAGCTGTGCCGGCGTGGTGTCGACTGCGGCACTCATGTCGAAACCGCCGGCAATGTTGAGCAGCGCATCCACCGGCCCGCAAAGCTTGACGATTCGGTCCACGGTGCGCGAGGCGTCGTCGGCGTCGGCGAGATTGGCCCGCACCACGCATGCATCCGGATATTCGCGGTTCAGGCGCGCGTGTTCGGCGTCACCGTAGGCAATCAACGCCAGGTTCCAGTCCGCTTGCGCGAAGGCAGTGATGACATGCGCGGCGATGGCACCGCCGGCACCGGTGATGATCGCGGTTTTGTGCGACATGGCGCGCTCCACTGTGGACACGGCGTCCGATTATCACACAGCGGTCTTCAGGACGCGTCCTCGCCGCCGGAGACGATGGCTTCGAGGCGGTCGCCGAGTTCACCCAGCTCGTTGACCAGACGCTGCAGTTCCGTCGCGTTCAATAGTTCATAGGGGCGGTTGGCGCAAAGCTGCAGCCAGGCGACATCGTCCAGGTCGCTGACCGCCAGAAAGCCCATGCGCTGCTCCCAGTTGAAACGCAGGCAGCGCTCGGGATCGGTGTCGGCGAGCGGGCCGATGGGCGTGGAGATGCGCAGGTAGCGGCGCTCGTTCTCGTCTTCCATTTCGGCCAGGTAAATGCCTTGCCGGCGACCGTTGCCCAGCGCCAGATCGAAGCTGACGAGATAGGGCGCGTTGTGGTGCAGCGAGTGCAGGTTGCCCACATGGGAGCGGATGGCTTCGAAGTCCTGCATGGCGGTTTCCATCGAGGGTGGTACGTCACGATGGTACCTTGTCGACGTCGCGTCATGTCTGCCCAACCGAATCGATGAACGAGGCCTACCTGCGAATCTACGCCGCCGTGTCGGCGATCCCTGCCGGTCGCGTGGCCAGTTATGGCGCCATCGCCGCCCGCGCCGGCCTGCCGCGGCGGGCGCGCATGGTGGGTCGGGCCCTGGCCGAGACGCCCGACGACATGAACCTGCCCTGGCATCGCGTGGTGCGCGCCGACGGTCGCATTGCATTGCCGGCAGGCAGTGCCGGTTTTCGCGAGCAATGCCGGCGCCTGCGCGCCGAAGGCGTAACCGCGCGCGACGGCCGCGTACCGATGCGTGCCTTCGGCCTGCATCATGATCTTGATCGCGAGATCTGGGGCATGCCTTGAGCGATATTTCCGACAGCTGACGAGGGCCGATGCCCACAGCGGTTCTGGACAGCTTTGGTAGCATGCTCGGCATGCTTGGTGCCCACGACATTCTCCGCCAGACCTTCGGTTACGACAGCTTTCGCGAAGGCCAGCAAGCGATCATCGAACACGTGGCCGAGGGCGGTGATGCCCTGGTGCTGATGCCGACCGGCGGTGGCAAGTCGCTGTGTTACCAGATTCCGGCGTTGATGCGCCAGGGCACGGCCATCGTGGTCTCGCCGCTGATCGCGCTGATGCATGACCAGGTCGCCGCGCTCAACCAGCTTGGCGTGAACGCCGCATTCCTCAATTCCAGCCAGGACAGCGCGACCCGTGCCGAAGTGGAGCGGCGTTTCGTCATGGGTGGTCTGGACCTTCTGTACGTGGCACCGGAACGGCTGCTCAACGAGCGCTGTCTGGGCATGCTGTCGGGAACCGAACTGGCCCTGTTTGCCATCGACGAGGCGCATTGCGTGTCGCAGTGGGGGCATGATTTTCGTCCCGAGTATCGCCAGCTGACGATGCTCCACCAGCGGTTTCCGGACGTGCCGCGCATCGCGCTCACGGCGACGGCCGACGCACCCACGCGTGCGGAAATCAGCGAGCGGTTGGCGCTGGGCGAGGCGCGTCATTTCGTGGCCAGTTTCGACCGACCCAACATCCGTTATCACGTGGTCACCCGGGACAATCCGAAACAGCAACTGAAACGTTTTCTGAGCGGCCACCAGGATGAGTCGGGCATCGTCTATTGCCTGTCGCGCAAAAAGGTCGAGGCGACCGCCGAGTGGCTGGTCGGACAGGGAATCCATGCGTTGCCATACCATGCCGGGCTGGATGCATCGGTGCGCGAAGCCAATCAGCACCATTTCCTGCACGACGATGGCGTGGTCATGTGCGCGACCATCGCCTTCGGCATGGGCATCGACAAGCCCGACGTGCGCTTCGTGGCGCACCTGGACCTGCCCAAGAGTCTGGAAGGTTACTATCAGGAAACCGGTCGTGCCGGTCGCGATGGCCTGCCCGCCGATGCATGGATGGCTTACGGCATGAATGACCTGGTCGCGCAGCAACAATTCATCGTCCGCTCCGAGGCCGGCGAGGAGCGCAAGCGCGTCGAGCGCGCCAAACTCGATGCACTGGTCGGCTATGCCGAAACCATCGCCTGCCGTCGCCAGCGCCTGCTGGCGTATTTCGGCGAAACCATGGACGAGGCCTGTGGCAACTGCGACAACTGCCTGGACCCGCCGCAAACCTGGGACGCCACGGAGGCGGCGCAAATGGCCTTGTCGTGTGTGTACCGTACCGGTCAGCGCTTCGGCGTCGGTCATCTGGTGGATGTGTTGCGCGGCAGTTCCAGCGAGCGCATACGCCAGCGCGGGCACGACCAACTGAGCGTATACGGCATCGGCGAAAAACTCGATGCGCACCAGTGGCGAGGCGTGTTTCGCCAGTTGCTCGCTTCGGGCTTGTTGCAGCCGGACAACGACGGCTACGGCACCTTGCACCTGACGACGTCGGCGCGGCCGGTGTTGAAGGGCGAAAGCCGCGTGCATTTGCGTCGCGAGGCGGACCGCACACAGCGCAAGGCGGCGCGTGGCGCCGAGCGCAGCGAACGCAGCCGGCAAAGCCTGGACATCGCCCCGCACGAAGAAGCGTTGTGGAACACCTTGCGCGAAACGCGCGCGCGCCTGGCCCGTGAACAGGGCGTGCCGGCCTACATCATTTTCCACGACGCGACGTTGCTGGCGATGTTGCGCGAGCGCCCGACCACGCGCGATGCCATGGCCGGCATCAGCGGCGTGGGCGAGCGCAAGCTCGAGCATTATGCCGATGCGTTTGTGGCAGTTTTCGAACAAGCCACCGACACGCAGTTGGTCAAATAGATTCCGTCGCGTGCACGACTGAACGTTTTCCGCTATAAAATGATTATCCGGCAATTGCCTGTGCGTGGATTGCCGGATGACCTTGTCCTTGCGGCGTTCGGGGGCGCATGGCCGGCAATGTCCGCCTGCCGTGCGCGAACGATGCAGGTCAAATGGGGAACGTCTTGCGCGGTTCGTGAAAACGTCCAGTCCAGATCGGTGCGTGCGCCGGATGCGATGGTTTTTTTCATGTTTGTCTGTCCAGGGCGGTGTTCCTTTCATGTCACGGTTGCGTGTCACATCGACACGCAATCACACAAGCAGGAGAGTGGTACGTGAATTGGTATCTGGAAGTGTTGCGCAACAATTACGCCAACTTTACGGGCAGGGCCAGGCGCCAGGAATACTGGATGTACACCCTCGTCAATTGCATTATTGCCGTGGTGTTGTATGTGCTGGCCATCGCTTTGCGCGGGAACGCGCTGGGCGCCATTTTCATGGTGGCGTATGCCTTGTACGCGCTGGCTGTGCTCATTCCGGGGCTGGCTGTCGCGGCGCGACGCCTGCACGATACCGGTCGCAGCGGTTGGTGGCAGTTGATCGCGCTGGTGCCGTTTGTCGGCGGGATCATCCTGTTGGTTTTCCTGGTTCTGGAAGGGCATCAGGGTTCGAATGAGTTTGGTGGCGATCCGAAAGCCGTTTCCGTCTGAGCAAGTCGGATGACGCAGAAAAAACCCGGTTCGCCGGGTTTTTTTCTGCGTGTCGGATGGAGGTCGCGATGATCCGGAAGCGTTCCTGATCCACGTTGGTACAGGCTCACGTCCCGTGCAGGTGCGTGATGTAGTGTGACCGTGTGTCATTGGCCGCGGCGGCAATATCCTGAAGTGGTATTCCGCTTGCCGATGGCTCGTTGACCACGGCTGTAACGGCACCCGCGCATGAACCGCATCCTGATACCCGGCAAGACCTGCTGGCGCATCGAACGCGCCGGTCGTCAGCGCGTCATCATCGACGCGGCGGATTATTTCGTCGCGGTCAAAGCCGCGATGCTGAAGGCCCGGCACAGCATCATGCTGATCGGCTGGGATTTCGACACCCGCATCCGGTTTGAGGCCGAACACCAGACACTGGAAGGCCCCAACCGTCTCAACCGCTTGCTGAAGTGGCTGGTCAAGCGCGAACCGGGGCTGCAAGTGCGCGTGCTGAAGTGGGATCTGGGCATGCTGCAGGCACTGAGCCGCGGCATGATGCCGATCGTGCTGGCCAACCTGGCCAGCCGCCGTCGCCTGCATATCAAGCTTGACGGCAAGCATCCGGCCGGCGCGGCCCATCATCAGAAAATCGTCGTCATCGACGACAGCATTGCCTTTTGCGGCGGCATCGACATGACCGTCGGGCGCTGGGACACCCGCGAGCACCGCGATGACGACACGCGGCGGCGGAGCCCGCAGGGCAAGCCGTTGGGCCCATGGCATGACGCCACCATGATCGTCGACGATGCGGCCGCGCGCACCATTGGCGACATCGCGCGTGAGCGCTGGGAGGACGCCACGGGCGAGCATCTGCAACCGGTCACGGCTACCGACGATGCCTGGCCCGATGGCCTGGAGCCGGCGTTGCGCGATGTCGACATCGCGGTGGCGCGAACGTTGCCGGAGCTGGACGAGCGTGCTGAAGTCCGCGAGATCGAGGCGCTGTATCTGGCCGGCATCCGGCATGCGCGACATACGCTGTACCTGGAAAGCCAGTATCTGGCCGCGCGCCGACTGGCCGAAGCGCTGGCGCAGCGGCTGGCCGAACCCGACGGCCCGGAAGTGATCATCGTCCTGCCCGAATGCATCGATGACAGCTGGCTCGAACACGAAGCCATGGACAGCGCCCGGACGCGTTTGTTGCACATGTTGTGGGATGCCGATCGGCACCATCGCCTGGGTGCGTACTACCCGGTTACGCGAAACGGCACGTCGATCTACGTGCACGCCAAGATCATGATCGTCGACGATGTGCTGCTGCGCGTCGGCTCGTCGAATCTCAACAACCGCTCGATGGGATTCGATACCGAATGCGACCTGGCCATCGAGGCGGCCGACGACGACGTCACGCTGCGCCGACACGTCCAAGCGGTCAGGCGCGACCTGCTTTGCGAACATCTGGATACCGACGTGGACACGTTCGACGCGCGGATGACGCAAGCGGAGGGTTCCGTGTTGTCGGTGGTCGAGACCTTGCGCGGCAGCGGACACACGCTGCAACCGTTCGACCCCGCGTTGATGACCGATGGCGAAAGCCCGCTCGCGGAAAACGAACTGCTGGACCCGGAGCACGTCGCGGGCGGCTTTGGCACGCGGTTGTGGTTCGGGGTTTCAAAGCTGCTTGGGCACAGGCGTCGTTAGGCGTTTTCCAGCTTGTCCAGCTTTGCCTCGTGGTCCCGCAGCGACGCGACATGGCGCTCGATGGTGCTCCACGCGTCGGGCTTTTGTCCGAGCCGCCGGATGGCATTGTCGATGCGGTAGCGATCGGCGCGCAGTTGGCTGTCGTCCAGCTCGTCCCATTCGAGCGGCATGGCCACCGGCGCGCCGGGCCTGGCGCGGACCGCATAGGGCGCCACCGCGGTTTGCCCGTAGGCATTGCGCATGATGTCCACGTACAGGCGCTGACCACGCTTGTCCTTGCGTTGTTCGGTGGTCAGCCGGTCCGGTTCGCGCGCGACGGCGGCTTCGGCAACGCGACGCGCAAATTCGCGCGTGGCGTCGAAGTCGGCCTCGGCATCAAGCGGCACCACCACATGCAACCCGCGCGAGCCGGTGGTCATGACGAAGCTTGCCAAGCTCACCTCGCCGAGTACGGCGTGGATCGTGTGGGCGGCACGACGCACCGTCGCAAAATCGTCCTCACCAGGATCGAGGTCGAAGATCATGCGGTCGGGGTGATGCGGCCGTCCGGCGCGCGCCAGCCACACGTGTGGCGTGATGCAAGCCAGGTTGGCCAGATACACGAGCGTGGCGGCGTTGTCGCACACGCAGTGCTCGACCTCGTTGCCGTCTTCGTGCGGCAAGGCGACACGCACGACCCAATCGGGGAAATATTCCGCGGCGTTCTGCTGGTAGAAGCCGTCGGCGTCGATGCCGTCGGGAAAGCGGTGCAGGGTCAAAGGGCGCTGGGAGACATACGGCAGCATGGTCGTGGCGATGCGCTCGTAATAGTCGATCAGGTCACCTTTGGTAATGCCGTCATCGGGAAACAGCACCTTGTCACGATTGGACATGTCGATGTCGTGGCCGTCGATCTTCATGGTGGGTACCTGCTTGTTTGTGTGCCGCGGCGAGTCCTTGCGGTGCATGTGCTCAGAGTAACGACCATCGTGCCGGTCGCCTGACTGACACTGAAACAAGATTCGGCTCCGGTCCCGACAGACGTCAAAGCACGGCTAGACTGTCACCATGGCCAGTCAGTCGCCAAGCGATCCCGAACGTGAACCCCGGCGTGTCGATGACGACCAGGCGCCCGAGGGTTCGTTTCATCTGAGCGAACGCGAGCGCGAAGAAGTCGAGCAGAATCTGCCACCGCGCGTCCAGGTGCTGCACGAGGCCATTCGCGTGGAGGGCAGGGCCGAGCTGGCGCGTGGCGCCGGGGCCTTGGCGTGGTCGTCGGTCGCGGCTGGTCTGTCGATGGGATTCTCGATGCTGATCCCCGCCTTGCTGGCGGTGCATCTGGTCGGCGTGCCCGGCGGCTTCCTGATCAGCGAGCTGGGTTACACGGTGGGTTTCCTGATCGTGGTGTCGGCGCGCCAGCAACTGTTCACCGAAAACACGCTGACCGCCGTGTTGCCGCTGATGACCAATCCGCATTGGCGCGAACTCTGGCGGCTGCTGCGGCTGTGGACCATCGTGTTGCTCGGCAACCTGGTCGGCGTGGCCGTGTTCGCCTGCGCGATGGTCTACATGCACGTGCTCAACGACGAGACCCAGGCGGCGTTGGTGAAGCAGGCCCTGGAGGTGATAAAAATCCCGACCATGGCCATGTTCACCAAGGGCATCATTGCCGGCTGGCTGCTCGGCACCATGGTCTGGCTGCTGCCGGCGCTGCCGCGCTCGAAGGTGTTCGTGATCATCCTGATGACGTGGCTGATCGGCGTGGGCAACTTCTCGCACGCCATCGCCGGCTCCACCGAAGTGTTGTATCTGGTGTTTCGCGGCGAGCTGCCGTTCGTGGACTATGTGACCAGCTTTGCACTGCCCACCATCGCCGGCAACATCGTCGGCGGCAGCGTGATCTTCGGTCTGATCAGCCATGCGCAAGTGCGCAGCGAGCGGTGACAACCGCGACGCAGGGTGGGCCACCCATCGCAGGAGCGGCGGAAGCCGCGATGGGGCGTGTCCGCACGCTGGTTGCCTTGCGGCATGGATGAATCGCGGCTTCCGCCGCTCCTGTGGTCACTTTGAGCCAACATGGCCGTTGCAGGAGGGATGGAAGGCCCGATCGGAAACGCCGCAAGGCGTCAATGGCGCCGTCACGCGCCGCCGGATGCGCGATCGCGTTCGCTCACGGCCTTCTCCAGCCGCTCCAGCTTGCCGGTGATCTCGTTGCTGTGGCCGGGGCGGATGTCGGCCTTGACCACCAGGCTGATGCGGGTGCCGTAGTCCGCGACGGCGTCCGTGGCGCGACGGATGACGTCGAACACCTCGTCCCATTCACCCTCAATGGTGGTGAACATGGAGTCGGTGCGGTTGGGCAAACCGGACGCGCGCACGACTTGCACGGCGGCGGCGACGGCATCGTGGACCGAATCATCGGCACGACTGCCGCTGGGAACGATGGAAAATGCAGCAAGCATGATGGGCCTCCCGTGAGTGCGTTGCACTCGCCATTGTAGGGAATCTCGAATATCCACATCCACCGTAGGAGCGGCGGAAGCCGCGATGGGGCGTGCCCGCGCGGTTGATATCTTGCGGCATGACCGAATCGCGGCTTCCGCCGCTCCTACCTTTGTTGTGAACCGACAGGGGCCGGTTTTTCGAGGCTTCTCCGTAGTAGTCAGGTCGGGAAATATCGGCCGGGCTCAGTCTGCGTCCGGCGCTGAAAGCAGACGCGAGAGCGGCCATTGCGCAAGCTCGCCGATGGTCTCGACCGCGTGATCGGCGTGGTAACCGCGCGCGTGCTCGGGTTTGGCGTAATGCCCCTGACGCACGAAAACCGTGGTCACGCGCTCGCCCCATTGCGCCTTGACCGCATCAAGCAGCCGCACCTTGTCGTCGACCAGCACGTAGTGTCGCGCCGGGATGCGCCGGGCGATGTCGTCCAGCTGCTCCTGCTTGTGCTGGTAAATCAGCACGCGCCCATCGACCGCTCGCCACAAACCCGAGCGGGTGATCTTGCGCGGCTGCAACACCGCGTCACCATCGGAGACGATGGCCGTCGGTCCGTGCGCACCCAGTTGCTCCAGCAGTGCAAGCGCGCCGGGATACAGTTGCTCGGCAAACGGGTAGTCAAGCAGCAGCGCCGCCGCCGGCAGCCAGCGCGGATGGCGCCCCTCCGCTTCCCAGCAACGCTGGAACGTGCGCAAAAAATCGGAGTGACCAAGCTCCTCGCGCAGCGCTTCGTAATGCTTCCAGTAGGCGTCGCTGGCGCCGTCATGCACGGTGTCGTCGAGCATCGTGCCCAGCTCGCGCTTGATCGCGTCGTTGTCGAGCAGGGTGTTGTCGACGTCGAACAGAAAAGCGGCGGCGGGTGTGGCGTTCATGGGCGGGCTCTGGTCGGGGATCGATTGCGGAGAGGCGTTTGGTGCTCGCGCGTTTGCACCACAAGTGGAGTCTGACGACGCCTGCGCGGAGTCAATCAGGGAGTCCCCAGCGTGCACTTACTGGTCGCTCCACACCAGTGGTGCCAACCAGGCCATGACCACGCCGAGCATGATGGTCAGCGGTGTGCCCACACGCACGAAATCGATAAAACGGTAGTTGCCGGGCTCGTAGACAAGCAAGTTGCCGTGGTGGCCGATCGGCGTCAGGAACGCGGCCACGGCACCCATGGCAACGCTGAAGACCATGGCAAAAGGTGAGATGTGCAGCAATCCGGCCATGCCCAGCGCGATGGGTCCCAGCAGGATGGTGGTGGCGGTGTCGGAAAGGATTTGCGTGAATACCGCGGCGGTCAAAAACAACGCCAGAAGCACCCAGTGTGGCGACCAGCCGGACAAAAAGGCCGACAATGCATTGGCAAACAATTGCGCGGTGCCGGTCTTGTCCATTGCCAACCCCAGCGGAATGGCGCCGGCGATAAACACGAACAGCCGTATTTCCACCGACTCGTAGGCCTGTCTCAGACTCAGGCAACGGCTGACCACCATGGCGATGGCGCCCCCCATGAACGCGATGGTCACCGGGACCACACCGCTGGCCGCGCCGATCACGCTCAGCGTCATGATCAGTGCGGCCAGCCAACCACGGCCACGCACCGGCGCATTGCCCGAAAACGGCACCAGCAGCAAAAAAGAGGGTTCGTTTGCAAGCTGGTCCAGCGCGTCCTTGTCGCCCCACAGCACGACCAGGTCACCGCCTTGCAGCTTGATCCTGGACAGCTCCTTGCGGATAAAACCACGCTTGCGCCACAGACCGACCACCACCACGCCGTAGCGGCGTAAAAAGTCTACGGTGCCGATGGTTCTGCCGATCAATGGTGAGTCGGGTGCCACCACCGCCTGCACCAGACGTTCGTCGTCATCGCCACGGCGGTGGCCGTCATTTTCGATTTCCTCGCCGTACTGCACCACCGCGCTCAACGCGAGACCTTGCTGCTTCTCCAGTCCTGCCAGCTCGTCCGGACTGGCGCGCACCAGCAACAAATCGCCGACGGCCAGTTGCTTGCGCATCCATGGCCGTTTGCGTGAGTGCCCGTGACGCAACCAGTCCACCACCTGAAAGCGCTCCGCGTGCTCCTCACCAAACTTGCGCATGCTCTTGCCGGCGTGCGGCGATTCTTCCAGTACCACCAGCTCGGTGTAATAACGTTCCAGGCGAAAGCGGTCTTCGCCGTCGTTTTTGCCCGCGTGGCTGGGTAGCAGCCAGCGACCCACCAGCAGCGCGTAGGCGGTACCGATCAACACCAGCACGATGCCCATCGGCGCAATCGAAAAAATGCCGACATCGTGCGCGCCGCCGCGTTCGAGCAGCGAGCGGGCCACCAAAAAGGCCGGCGCGGCGATCACCGTCATGGTGGTGCCCAGTGATGCGGCAAAGGCCATCGGCATCATCAACTGCGAGGCCGGCAGCTCGTGTGTGCGGTTGAGTTTCAAGATGACCGGCAACATCATTGCCGTCACCATCAAGTGGTGGCTGAAGGCGGCCATCAGTGCCACGCACGGCATGATCACCAGCAGCGCGCGCCAGACACTCTGGCCGGCCATGCGTCCGATCCATTCGCCCAGCCGCGCGGTCAGGCCGGTTTGCGCCAGCCCGGCCGACAACACGAACATTGATGCCAGCAAAATCGCCGGGTCGCTGGAAAAACCCGACAGCGCATCGCTTGGCGAAAGCACGCCGGTAGCGGCCAGTGCCACCACGATGAGCACGCCGGTCAGGTCAATGCGCACCCATTCGGTGACCAGCAGCACGAGCGCCGCGGCCAGAATAACCAGAAACATGATCTGTTCGGGTTGCATGCCGGGACACTTTTTCATCCAGCGCTGGCGGCAGCGTGTTGCAGGCCGGAATCGGGCGCCAGCGAATCGCCCTTGGCCTACCTCGCATGGTCCCTGAGCTGCCACTGCCGCGCAAGTGTCACGCACGCTGATTTTCACCCGTGCAATGGCCGCACAGTGTCAAGTTGGCTTGCGAGGTCGGATGGCAGTCAAACGAGGCCAGTGAAATGGTGGCCAGACCTGGAATCGAACCAGGGACACATGGATTTTCAATCCATTGCTCTACCAACTGAGCTATCTGGCCACTGACCGCGCGCCACGTTGCGTGGCGGGGAGCCGCGTATTAGAGCGGCTATGCGCGCGCGCGTCAAGCCGCCTCGGGCGGGGTGAAGCCCGGCGGCGGGGCCGATCCTTCGCCAAACAGGAACTTGCGCATCTCCGCGGCGAGAAATTCACGCGCCTTGGGGTCGAGCGGATTGATGCGGTTTTCGTTGATCAGCGTGGTTTGGTGGGCCATCCACTGGTCCCATGCTTCACGCGAGATTTCGTTGTAAATGCGTTTGCCCAGCTCGCCGGGCCAGGGGGCGAAATCCAGGCCTTCGGCGTCGCGGTCGAGTTTGGCGCAATGCACGGTGCGGGTCATTTCGATCTCCACTTCGATGATGTTGCCGTAGGAGCGCACCCTGTGCGCGATTGCGTCGAGGTTCGTTGAAACCGTAAACCCGTCGCGCACAGGGTGCGCTCCTACAGATGGTGTTGCAGCAGGGTGCGCACGGGGGCGGGCAGGCCCAGGTCTCGGATTTGCTCGCGTGTGCACCAGCGCGTGTGGTCATTATCGGCGATCGCCGGTGCGTGTGTCGCCTTGGCGAACAGCAGCGGGGACACTTCGAGACGGTAATGGCTGAACGTGTGCGTGAATGCTGGCAGTGGTTGCGGTTGGTCGACGCGTGCGTGCTGCCCGGCTTCCCTTGAAGCGCTTTGCGGGTCATCGGCTTCGGGCAGGCTCCAAAGTCCGGCCCAGACGCCTTGCGGGCCGCGTTTTTGCAGCAGTACGCGCTGCTGCGTGTCATGGATGAGCAGCATCACGGTGTGTCGTGTGGGCAGCTTTTTGGTGGGGCGGCGTTCCGGCAACTCGCTGGTGAGCCCGTCGCGCCTGGCTACGCATGTGGCTGCCAGTGGACAGCTCGTGCATCGCGGGTTGGCGCGGGTGCAGACCGTCGCGCCCAGATCCATGATGGCCTGGGTGTAGTCGGCCACGCGTGCGCGCGGGGTGTGTCGTTGGGCGTGTTGCCACAGCTGTTTTTCCACGGCGCCGGTGCCGGGATAGCCGCGCACGCCGTGGTAGCGCGCCAGCACGCGTTTGACGTTACCGTCGAGGATGGCGAAGTGCTGGTCGTGTGCTTGCGCGAGGATGGCGCCGGCGGTGGAGCGGCCGATGCCGGGCAAGGCGAGCAGGGCGTCGAAATCGCTCGGCAAGGCGCCGCCATGTTGTTGCATGCAGATGTGCGCGGCGCGGTGGATGAAACGCGCGCGGCGGTAGTAACCCAGACCCGACCACAACGCCAATACCTGGTCTTCGTGCGCATCGGCCAGATCCGGCAGTGTCGGCAGTGCCGACACGAAGCGCTGGAAGTAGGGGATGACGGTGGCGACCTGGGTCTGCTGCAGCATTACCTCGGACAGCCACACGCGGTAGGCGCTGCGCGGGTGCTGCCACGGCAGGTCGTGGCGGCCGTGGACGTCGTGCCATGACAGCAGGCGTTCGGCGATCATGGTTTGGCGGTCGTGCTGGTCGCCGTGGCCGGTGCGCTGCTGGCGACCGCCGCGCCCATGCGGATGTGCAGCCCCTGGATGCGGGTGCCGCCGACAGTGATGTCCCTGGCGTTGATGGTGCCGTTGGCCGGTGGCACGGACAGGCCGGTGGCGAGGGCCTCGCCGTTGCTGACGGTTTGCCACCAGTCGACCAGACGCGATGGCGACATGTCCACGTCGGCGTCCAGGCCGGGGCCCTCGAGCTTGAGATGGAACATGAGCGGCGCCTGGCCGGTGGCCGGTTCGAGCGCCAGCGCCAGGTCGTAGGTGCGGTGGTTGCTGCGCACGAGTGTGCCGGCAAGCGTCATGGCCACGTCGGCACCACCGCGCCACGTGGCCTTTCCGTCGAGTGTGCATGACAAGCCGGAGGGGCCGGATGCGGTGATGTGGATGTTGTCCAGCGTGATGGCGTTGTCGTGCACGTGCGGTGTCATCAACAGGGTCAACGTGGTCGGGGCGCCGTCGGCGGTGGCCGCGCTCAATTGCAGGCTGAAGATATGACCGGGTACGAGCGGCCCGGTTTCGAGGTGGATGTCGTCGAGCAAAAGGTCGCTGCCGCGCGCCAGTGACCCGTGGCTGATGCGGATGCCGGCATTGATGTGCGGCAAGGTCGGCGTGCCGCCTTTGCCCTTGTTCATTTGTGCCAGCACCGGTCCGAGTTGGGCCAGGTTGATGCGCGGCGCGTCCAGTTCAAGGCGGGTGATGGTGGTGGGGCCACCGAGCAGCGCGCTCCATGGCAGTACCAGTCGCGCGCGTGCCGCGACCAGCACGGGGCGGTTGTCGACGGACAGGGTCAGGCCGTGCAGCATCAGTGCCGGTTGCGGCCACAGTGTCGGCTCGGCCGGCGCACTCAATGTCAGCACCAGGCCGGCCTGGCGAGCCTGGGTGCGCAGCACGCTGGTGAAGCGCTCCGGCTGCAGCAACAGGTATACCGCCAGTATCGCGGCCAGCACGATCATGGCCAGGAAGACGGCGATGGCGAGCAATGTCAGGCGAGTGCGTCGCTGCATGGTGGCATTGTGACGAGGTCGTGGGTCAAGACGGAGTGTGGCACGGATAATGCCAATCCTCGTCTCAGGGGCGATTCACGTTTGCGCGCCCGGGCCCCCTGGTGCGCAGGCCGGCGCGGCAACCTTGTTGCCGCGCCGTTTTCATTTCAGGCGTCGTCACCGAGTGACGCCGGCAGCAATCCGTCGACAAAGGCATGTGCGTCGAACGGGCGCAAGTCCTCGATGCCTTCACCCAGACCCACGTAGCGAATCGGCAGGCCGAACTCACGCGCCAGTGCGAACACCACGCCGCCCTTGGCGGTGCCGTCCAGCTTGGTCACGACCAGACCGGTCACGCCGACTGCCTCGCGGAACTGGCGCAGCTGGTTGATGGCATTCTGGCCGGTGGTGCCGTCCATGATCATCAGGACTTCGTGCGGTGCATCCGCGTCGAGCTTTTTCATCACGCGCACGACCTTGGTCAACTCGTCCATCAGACCGGACTGGGTATGCAGGCGACCGGCGGTGTCGGCGATGAGCACATCGCAGCCGCGTGCACGCGCGGCGTCGAGCGCATCGTAGATGACGCTGGCCGAATCGGCGCCCTGGCCCTGGGCCATGACCGGCACCTGGTTGCGCTCGCCCCAGGTTTTCAGTTGTTCGACGGCGGCGGCGCGAAAGGTGTCGCCGGCGGCCAGCAACAGCTTGTGTCCGGCCTCGCGATAGCGGTGGGTGAGCTTGCCGATGGTGGTGGTCTTGCCGACGCCGTTGACGCCGACCACCAGTAGCACGAACGGTGTGTCGGTGCCGATTTCCAGCGGTTGTTCGACCGGCTTGAGCTGATCGATCAGGGCCTTGCGCAGCGCGTCGAGCAGAGCGTCGGCATCGGCGAATTCGCGCTTGTGCATGCGTGCGCGCAGGCTTTCGACCAGTTCCATGCTGGCGTTGACGCCGACGTCGGCCGTGATCAGCACCGTTTCCAGTTCATCGAGCAGGGCATCGTCAAGTTTGGGGTGGCGTGCGAACAGCGATGACAGGCCGCGCGCAAAGCCACTGCCGGACAGCCGCCCGCGCCAGCCGCGGCGCGGCGACGCCGCGACCGCCTCCGATTCCGGCTCCGCTGTCTGCGTTTCCGCTTCGACGACGACTGGCGTGTCGGGTGTGTCGGGCGTTGCGGTCGCCTGTGACGGTTCGGGCGCTTCGGGCGTCTCCGGCGTCGCAACCGGCGCGTCCGTTTGCTCGGCGTCCGCGGACCGCTCGGTTTCGTCGGTCGGCTTGCCGTTATCCTTTCGGGAGTCTTTTTTCTTCCAGAACTTGAGCATGGAGAGGTCAGCGAGGGTGATTCGGGACGATATGCTAGCACCGGCGGGGCATGGCTCCCCTGCCGGCATTTCGGGGGTTGCGTCATGGCGCGCGTGAAAAGCAGGGTCCGCCGCGGCGCGGCGCCCGGCCGCGTCCGCATCATCGCCGGACGTCTGCGCGGATCGGTGCTGGAGGTGCCGGATCGGCCCGGGCTGCGGCCGACCCCCAATCGTCTGCGCGAAACGTTGTTCAACTGGTTGCAGCCGGCGCTGCCCGGTGCCCGTTGCCTGGACCTGTTCGCCGGCAGTGGCGCGCTCGGTATCGAGGCGTTGTCACGGGGTGCCGGTGCGGTGCAGCTGGTCGAGCGCGATGCCGGGCTGGCCGAGGCGCTGCGAGTCAATCTGCAACGTCTGGGGCCGGGGCTGGATGCGTGCGTGCATGGCGGCGATGCTACCGGGTTTCTTGATGCGGCGGACGCGGCGCCGTTCGACATCGTGTTCGTCGACCCGCCGTTTGCCGCCGAGCTGTGGGAGCCGGTGAGCGCACGGCTGGAAGCCGGCGGCTGGTTGGCACCGCAGGCACTGATTTACCTGGAAATGCCGGCGACCATGCATGTGACCGTGCCGTCGGCATGGAACATCGAGCGCGACAAGTGCGTGGGCGATGTGCGCGCGCTGCTGTATCGACGCCGGCCTGATCCGTTAAGCTAGTCGGCCTGCTGGCTTGACATGGCAATCATGGCTGACAAATCCGATCGCACGGGGCGGGTAGCGGTCTATCCCGGCACTTTCGACCCCATTACCAACGGTCACGCCGACCTGGTGGCCCGCGCGGCGCCGCTGTTCGACCACATCGTGGTGGCCGTGGCCAAAAACAGTGGCAAGGGGCCCAGCTTCACCATGGACGAGCGGATCTCGCTGGCCCGTCTGGCGCTGGCCGACTTGCCGAATGTGGAAGTGCGTGGATTCGATACCTTGCTGGCGCATTTCGTCGCCGAGATCGGCGCCGACGTGATCCTGCGCGGTCTGCGCGCGGTGTCCGATTTCGAGCACGAGTTCCAGCTGGCCAGCATGAACCGGCATCTGATTCCCGAGGCCGAGACCTTGTTTCTGACCCCGGCCGAGCAGTACAGCTTCATTTCCTCGTCGTTGGTACGCGAGATCGCCAGCCTGGGCGGCGATGTGTCCGGATTCGTGCATCCGGCGGTCCAGCACGCCATGCAGCAGCTGTGGCACAGCGATTGACCGCGCCGTCCCCAAACTGCGCGACGAACCCGACACAACCGGGTAACATGTCCCGGAAACATCTTCCACCGTCCACGCTCACAGAAAGGTGAACCCCATGCGCAAACTTGCCCTTGTCGCCGTCCTGGCCCTCGCCGGCACCCTGTCGCTTGCCGCTTGCAGCAACAACAATGCCGACAAGCAGCAAAATCAGCAGCAGGCGGTCCAGAAGGTGACCAAGCCGACCAATCCGAACAATACCGAGGCGTGGCAGAAGTATCTGTCGCAGGTGCTGGGTCAGCATTTGCAAGGCATGACCGCCAGCCGTCCGTACCCGTACCTGATCCCGGCCGGCAGCAGTTCGGCGGCCAAGGCTGGGCGTCAACGCCAGTTGAACAACGTCACCGGCGTGGTGTTGCGCGGCGTCACGCCGGGCAACCTGCTGGCCTTTGCCGGCCCCAGTTCGACCAAGACGGCCGATCTGGTCGTCAAGGCATTCCAGAAGGTTTCCCCGGGTGCGTTGAAGGGCGTGATCGTGCTGTTCATCGGAGACAAGGCGGACAAGGCGCGCGTTGGTGCGGTGGTCAAGCCGACCGGTGCCGAGTATCGCTTCGTCGCGATGTAAGTTGGTTGAAAAGCAGGGACGAGGGGCTAGGGGCGAGGGGCGCGCATGTGGCAAGCCTTGGGGGTTGCCAGTGTCGTCCCTGGTCCCTGCATCAGAGAAGCATCCATGAGTTCCCTGCAATTTGATATTTCGGCCACCTCGGGCGCTGCCCGGCGTGGCCGACTCGTTTTTGATCGCGGCACGGTCGAGACGCCGTGCTTCATGCCGGTCGGCACCTATGGTTCGGTCAAGGCGATGACGCCGCGTGACCTGGGCGAGATCGGTGCCGAGATCATTCTCGGCAACACGTTTCATCTGTATTTGCGCCCCGGCCTGGACGTGATCGGCGAGTTCGGTGGCCTGCATCGGTTTGCCGGTTGGGACAAGCCGATCCTGACCGACTCGGGCGGTTTTCAGGTGTTTTCGCTGGCCAAGCGGCGCAAGCTGACCGAGGACGGCGTCACGTTTGCCTCGCCGGTGGATGGCTCGAAGGTGTTCCTGTCGCCCGAGGAGTCGATGCGCATCCAGACCGCGCTCGATTCGGACGTGGTCATGGCATTCGACGAGTGCACGCCCTACGAAGTCGACGGTGAGCCGATTTCGGTCTCGGTGGCCGAGCGCTCGATGGAGTTGTCGCTGCGCTGGGCAGCACGTTCGCGTCGAGCGTTCGACGAGCTTGGCAACCCGCATGCGCTGTTCGGCATCGTGCAGGGCGGCGTGCACGAGGCGCTGCGCCGGCGTTCGGCCGAAGGACTGGTGCAGATCGGTTTTGATGGCTATGCCCTGGGCGGGCTGGCGGTTGGCGAGCCCGAGGACGTGCGCAACCGCACGCTCGATTTCAGCGTATCGCTGCTGCCGGCGGACCGACCGCGTTACCTGATGGGCGTGGGACGTCCCGAGGACATCGTCGAGGCGGTGCGGCGCGGCATCGACATGTTCGACTGCGTGATGCCGACACGGCATGCGCGCAACGGCTTCCTGTTCACCGATACCGGCACCTTGCGCATCCGCAACGCCAAATTCGCCAGCGACACGCGGGTGATCGAGGAGGGATGTGATTGTTACGCCTGCGCCGGGGGCTTCAGCCGTGCCTATCTGCGCCATCTGGACCGCTGCAACGAGATCCTGGGCGCACAACTGGCCACCATCCACAACCTGCGCCATTACCAGCGCCTGATGGCCGGGTTGCGCGAGGCGATTGTCGCTGATCGGCTGGATGACTTCGTTTCCGCGTTTTACGCCGCCAAGGCGGGAGCGGCGTGAAAGCCGTGCAGGTCGGGTTGAGCCGTAGGCGTAACCCGACATCTGCATCGCGCCAGCGCCTGTCGGGTTGATGACGCCAACCCGACCTACCCATGCCGATGGCGACAGCGCTGCATGAACGCCAGCCTCATGGCATAATTCCCGATCTTTACCTTGCCGGTTGCATCCGCAGCCGGTCTTGCCCAAGCGGAGACACCATGGGTCTGTCCATTTTCAATTCGATTGCCGTTGCGGCGGCCGCACCTGCCGGCGGCGGTGGCTCTTTCTCGTTCCTGATCATCATCGTGGTCATGTTCGTGGCCATGTATTTCATGCTGATCCGTCCGCAGCAGAAGAAGCAGAAGCAGCATCGGGCCATGATCGATGCGCTGTCGGTGGGCGACGAGGTGATCACCAACGGCGGTATCGGCGGTCGCGTCGTGAAACTCAGCGAAGGCACCTTCGTCACCGTGGAGATTGCGCCGGACGTCCAGATCAAGCTGCAGCGCGCGTCGATTGCCCAGGTATTGGTCACGGGCACGTTGAAGTCGGCCTGAGCAGGGGAGGCGGCTTTTGTCGCCAAGTGTTGGCCGCATCGCGGCCGTGTTTTTGACAGGTTCGACGCATGAGTGATTTTCCACGCTGGAAGTACGCGTTGGTCGTCGTGGTATTGGCCCTGGGCGTGCTGTACGCGGTGCCCAACCTTTTCCCGCGCCAGCCGGCGGTACAGATATCGGCCAATCGAGGCGCAACGGTCGACAAGGCGCTGAAGGCGCGTGTCGGCAGCATCCTCGACAAGAACGGGGTGCCGGTCAAGAACATCGAGTTCAATGACGATTCCGACCAGATCCTGGCCCTGTTTGCCAATCCCGGCGTGCAGTTGAAGGCGTCCGATACCCTGAAGAAGGCGCTCGGAGACGACTATGTCGTGGCCTTGAACCTGGCCTCGACCGTTCCGGGCTGGCTGCGTGCCATCCATGCCAACTCCATGCGTCTGGGCCTGGATCTGCAAGGCGGCGTGCACTTCCTGATGGAGGTCGACCAGGAGGCGGGACGCAAGAAGCAGCAGGAAGCCTATACCGGCAACATCCGTTCGCTGCTGCGCCAGAACGACATCCGCTATCGCAGCGTGAGCCAGTCCGAAGGCGAGGGTGTCGGCGTGGACATGGTGCTGCGTTCGGCGGCCGACCGCGACGAGGCGGCTTCGCTGATCATCGCCAACTACCCGAAGATGCAGCTCAGCGACGGCTCCAGCAGTGACGGCCGCTACGAACTCACCGCCAGCCTGAGCGAGGATTACCTGCGCCAACTGGCGCAACGGGCCGTGCAGCAGAACGTCAGCACCTTGCGCAACCGCATCAACGAACTGGGCGTGTCCGAGCCGTTGATCCAGCAACAGGGCCAGAACCGCATCGTGGTCGAGCTGGCCGGCGTGCAGGACACCGCCGAGGCCAAGAAAATGCTCGGCGCCACCGCGACGCTGGAGTACCGCGCCGGTTACGGCACGCCGCAACAGGCCATCCAGGCCGCCAAGACCGGCATCGTGCCGCCCGAGGCGCGTCTGTATTACGGGCGTGACGGACGGCCGTACCTGCTCAGCAAAAAGGTCATCGCCACCGGCGACGAACTGGTCAATGCCACCTCGCAGCGGGACCAGCGCAGCGGCACGCCGAGTGTCTCGGTCACGCTGAACGCGGCGGCGGCCAAGCGCATGTTCAACTTCACCTCGGCCAATGTCGGCAAACCGATGGCGGTCGTCTACAAGGAGATCGTGCCGGAAGTGAAGATGGTTGACGGCAAGAAGGTGCACACGTCCAAGGTCACCGAAAAGGTCATCAACTACGCCACCATCCAGGGCGTTTTCAGCAACAAGTTCCAGACCACGGGGCTGGACAGCCCCAAGGCCGCGGCCAATCTGGCCCTGCTGTTGCGCTCGGGCTCGCTGGCCGCGCCGGTGCGCATCGTCGAAGAGCGCGTGATCGGCCCCAGCCTGGGCCGCGACAACATCCACAAGGGCATCCTGGCCGTGGCCGTGGGCCTGGGCATCGTCCTGCTGGGCGCCGGCTTTTATTACAAGTTGTTCGGCATCGTTGCGGACATCGCGCTGACCTTCAACCTGATCCTGCTGATTGCCGTGATGTCGTTGGTCGGGGTCACGCTGACCATGCCGGGCATAGCCGGCATCGTGCTCACATTGGGCATGGCCATCGATTCGAACGTGCTCATATGCGAGCGCGTGCGTGAGGAATTACGCAACGGCTCGACGCCGCTGGCCTCGATCCGGGCCGGTTACGAGAAGGCCTGGTCGACGATTCTCGATGCCAACGTCACTCACTTGCTGGCGGCATTGGCGCTGATGACCATGGGCTCGGGTTCGATCAAGGGCTTCGGCGTCACGTTGTTCATCGGTATCTTGACCTCGCTGTTCACCTCGGTGACGGTGACGCATGCGATTACCGCCCTTCTTCACGGCGGGCGCAAGCTCAAGCAGCTGTCGGTGTAAGGCGAGGACAAGAACATGGAAATTTTCAATCCGAACAGCAACATCCACTTCCTCCGCCTGCGCAAGTACAGCATCACCATCGCCATTTGCCTGGTGATTGTGTCGCTGGCGTTGATCATGACCCGTGGCCTCAACTACGGGCTGGATTTCACCGGCGGCGTGGTCGTGGAGGTGCAGTATCAGCAGTCGGTCGACATTGCCGATGTGCGCGCGGCGCTCGACAAGGGCGGCTTCACGCACTCGGTGGTGCAGCCGCTGGGTGGCACGCATGACGTGTCCATCCGCCTGCAGCCCAAGGACGATCCGGCGGCAGTGGAGGACGGCAAGGTCAATGTCGACAAGATCGCCAATGACGTATTGACCGCCTTGCAGGCGGCCGGCGAGAAGGCCACGATCAAGCAGCACAGCTTCGTCGGGCCGGAGGTGGGCGCGTCGCTGCGCACCAAGGGCATATACGCCACGATCTTCGTGATCATCTTCATCATGGCGTACCTGTGGTTTCGCTTCGAGCGACGCTTCGCGATCGCCGCGGTGCTGACCGAAGTCCACGATGCACTGGTGACGGTCGGTGTTTACGCGTTGACCCAGCACACGTTCGACCTGACCGTGCTGGCGTCGGTGATGGCCGTGGTCGGCTACTCGGTCAACGACAAGGTGGTCGTGTTCGACCGTGTGCGCGAGTTGTTCCGACTGGTGCGCAAGCCCGATTCGGAAGACATCCTCAATCGGTCGATCAACACCACGTTGTCCAGAACCATCATGACCTCGCTGCTGACCGGCATCAGCATGGTGTCGCTGTACTTCATCGGTGGGCCGGTGGTGCACGGTTTTGCCATCACCATGATCATCGGCATCATCGTCGGCACCTTGTCCTCGATCTTCATCGCCAGCCCGATCCTGCTGTGGCTGGGCGTGTCCAAGAAGGACCTGATGCCCAAGACGCGCGACAACGCGGAGCTGTCGCGCCGACCCTGAGGTGTTTCTCGGAACCGGTAAAGCAAAGGGGCCGCGATCGCGGCCCCTTGCTTTTGCAGCCCGGCAGATTTCTGCGGCCCATGCACCTGGGTTAGACTTTCGCCTGTCGTGTGCGCCTGATCGTCAAAGGAGTGGTTTCACGTGGCTGACAAGCTTGTACCCGTCATTTTGTCTGGTGGCTCCGGGACCCGGTTGTGGCCGTTGTCGCGCTCAGGGCATCCCAAGCAGTTCCTGGCGCTCGACGGCGAGCACTCGATGCTGCAGGCGACCTGGTTGCGCTTGCCCGGCATTGACGGGCTTGCCGCGCCGCTGGTGGTGACCAACGAGGCGCATCGTTTCATGGTTGCCGAGCAGTTGCGTCAGGTCGGCGGCGAGCCGCAGGCCATCGTGCTCGAACCGGTCGGCCGCAATACCGCGCCGGCGATTGCCGCGGCCGCCATGCAGGCGCAGGCCGATGGCCAAGACCCGCTGCTGCTGGTGTTGCCGTCCGATCATGTCGTCGGTGATGTCGAGGCGTTTCGCAATGCCGTGGTGGCCGCCACGGCAGCGGCGACCGACGGCGCGCTGGTGACCTTCGGCATCGTGCCGACGGCCGCCGAGATCGGTTATGGGTACATCAAGCTGGGGGCGGGCGAGGGCGTGCGCGCGGTCGAACAGTTCGTCGAAAAACCGGATGCCGAAACCGCGCGCGCATATCTCGACAGCGGTCAGTACGCGTGGAACAGCGGCATGTTCCTGATGCGCGCGTCGCGCTATCTGGATGAGTTGGGCAAGTACCGGCCGGACATTCTGGAAGCTTGTCGCAAGGCGTTCGACGGTGCCGCCCGCGATATCGATTTCCTGCGCCTGGACAAGGCCGCGTTCGAGGCCTGCCCGTCCGACTCCATCGATTACGCCGTGATGGAGAAAACCGACGCCGCGCGCGTGCTGCCGATCGACGTGGGCTGGAACGATGTCGGTTCCTGGGCGGCGCTGTGGCAGGTCGCCGAGCACGATGCCGACGGCAATGCGCGTCATGGCGACGTGATCGCGCTTGATTGCCGTGACTCGTTTGCCTGGAGCGAGCGTCGCCTGATCGCCATGATCGGTCTGGACGACATGGTGGTCGTGGATACCGACGATGCTGTGCTGGTCGCGCGCAAGGGCGACGTGCAGCGCGTGCGCGAAGTGGTCGCCAAACTGAAGAGCGAGAAGCGCGGCGAGGCGGTGTTGCATCGCAAGGTGTATCGCCCGTGGGGTGCCTACGACTCGATCGACATGGCCGAGCGCTTCCAGGTCAAGCGCATCACCGTCAAACCCGGCGGCCAGCTCAGCCTGCAGATGCATCACCATCGTGCCGAGCACTGGGTGGTGGTCAGCGGCACGGCGCGGGTCACGCGTGGCGACGATGTGTTCCTGCTCGGCGAGAACGAGTCCACTTTCATCCCGATGGGTACCAAACACCGTCTGGAAAATCCCGGCAGGGTGCCGCTGGAGCTGATCGAGGTGCAGTCCGGCAGCTATCTCGGCGAAGACGATATCGTGCGCTTCGAGGATGTTTACGGGCGTCAGTCACCGGCGAAGTAGCCTGCAGGCGCAGCCGACGTGCTGGAAGCGGGTGCGGGTGCCTCGGGTTCGGGTTCGGGTACGGTGTGCAGAAAGGTCGGTCGGCGTCTGGCGTGCGTGGCCTGCTCGTAGGCGTAGGCGATGCCGATCAGGGTTGGCTCGCTCCATTTGCCGGCAAAGAACAGCATGCCCACGGGCAGGCCGTGCACGAAGCCGGCCGGTACGGTGATGGACGGATAGCCGGCGATGGCGGCCGGTCCGTAGGCTGATGCGCCGGGGTTGTCACCGGCGACCAGGTCGATGGCCCAGATCGGGCCTTGCGCCGGCGCCAGCAGGGCATCCAGATGGTGCCTGGCCAACGCCGCATCGATGCCTTCGGGGCCGGACAGTTTTTTCGCCTTGGCCAATGCATCCTTGTAGGCCTTGTCGGTCAGCGGACCCTTGGCTTCGGCCTTGATGAACAGGTCTTGGCCGAACCACGGCATTTCCGTAGCGGCATGTGCCTTGTTCCAGGCGATCAGATCGGCCAGCGAATGCACGGCCAGGCCTTCGCGCGTGGCAAGGTAGGCGTTGATGTCGTGCTTGAACTCGTACAGCAATATCGTGGTTTCGGCTTTGCCGTAATCGCCCAGATGTGGCAGCTTGACCGGGTCGATCACGGTGGCGCCATGCTCGCGCAACACGGCGATGGTCTGGTCCAGCAGGTGCAGCACCTTCGGGTTGTGGCCGGCCAGCTCGCGCACCACGCCGATGCGTTTGCCGGCCAGTGCGTCGGCATCGAGAAATGCGGTGTAGTCGGTGGCGTGCTTGTCGGCGTCCACCGTGGACGGGTCACGTGGGTCGCTGCCGGCAATGGTGCTGAGCACGATGGCCGCATCGGTGACGTTGCGCGCGATCGGGCCGGCGGTGTCCTGGCTGTGGCTGATCGGCACGATGCCGGCGCGGCTGACCAGACCCACGGTCGGCTTGATGCCGACCACGCCGTTGGCGGCAGCCGGGCAGATGATCGAGCCGTTGGTCTCGGTGCCGAGTGCGACGGTGGCAAAGCCGGCAGCGACCGCCGCGGCCGAACCCGAGCTGGAACCACAGGCGCTGCGGTCGAGCACATACGGGTTGCGGGTCAAGCCGCCGCGCCCGCTCCAGCCACTGGTCGCGTACGAGGAGCGGAAATTGGCCCACTCACTGAGATTGGTCTTGCCCAGGATCACCGCGCCGGCCTGGCGCAGCTTTGCGGCTACCGTCGCATCTCGCGCTGCCGGCGCACCGGTCATGGCCAGCGAGCCGGCCGTGGTCAGCATCTTGTCGCCGGTGTCGATATTGTCCTTGAGCATCACCGGTATGCCCCACAGCGCGCCGTGCGCATGGTCCTGGCCATGTTGCTTGTCACGTTGACGGGCGATTTCCAGCGCGTCGGGATTGATTTCGATTACCGCGTTGACGGTCGGCCCGTTCTGGTCGAGCTTGACGATGCGGCGCAGGAAGTCGTGGGTCAGTTCGAGTGAATCGATTTTGCCGTTGGACATCGACTGATCAAGCGTGGTGATCGAGTCGTACCACGGTTGCGGTTGTGCGGCAGTCGAGGCGACGGCAGGTACGGTGGCTTGCCGGGCCGTGGCATGTGGCACGTGAAGCAGCATCAGCGAGGCCGTGGCGGCGGCCAGGGAAAAGGTCAGGCGTGGTTGCATGGGGGTTCCCGTTGCGGCGACGTGTCGCGCAGGCGCATCCATGGTAGCGGCTGTGTCGGCGCTACACTATTTGTGCAGTAGCGTTGCATGTTGCAAAAGGGCGAGGAGTTGATCCATGGTGTGGTCGGGCAAATGCTGGCAATGGGCCGTCATGGCGATGCTGGGTGGATGTCTGCTGGCCGGTACCGCCCGGGCGGACAAGGTGCCCGACACCTTGCAGCAGCGCATTGCCGCGTGCACGAGTTGCCACGGCAAGCACGGCCAGGGTGGCGGCGACGGCTTCAATCCGCGCCTGGCCGGAAAGCCGGCGCTGTACCTGTATCACCAGTTGCTCAATTTTCGTGACGGGCGCCGGCATTACCCGATGATGCGGCACATGGTGACCGGGTTGCCGGAAGCCTATTTACGCGAAATTGCCGATTATTTTGCCGCCCAGGAGCCAGTCTGGCCGCAGCCGGAACCGTCATCGTTGCCGCAAGCGGTGCTGCAAAAGGGGCGCAATCTGGTCATGCACGGCGATCCGGCGCGAAACGTGCCGGCCTGTGCCGCGTGCCACGGCAAGCGCCTGACCGGGCTGGAGCCGGCGATTCCACCCCTGGTCGGTTTGCCCGCGGCCTACGTCACCAATCAACTGGGCGCGTGGCGTGGCGGCACGCGGCATGCCATGGCGCCCGACTGCATGGCCAAAGTGGCCTCGCGCCTGACGCCGCAGCAGATCACCGCCGTGGCGGCATGGCTGTCCTCGCAACCGGTGCCCGAAGATACGCGACCGGCACCCGTCGGTTCCATGCGCTTGCCCCTCAAGTGCGGGGGGATGACGCCATGAAGATGCGTGCATGGATGGGGTGCCTGGCGGTGGCTGGCTTGGGACTCTCGCTTGTGGCCGGCGCGGTGCAGGAGTCGAGCGTGCGCAGCGATACCGACAGCCAGTCCAGGCAGATTGCGCGCGGCAAATACCTGGCGCGGGCCGGCGATTGCGTGTCCTGCCACACGGCACGCGGTGGCCAGCCGCTGGCAGGCGGTCGCGCCATTCCCACGCCGTTCGGCACGATTTACACGCCCAACATCACGCCGGACAAGGCCACCGGCATCGGCGACTGGAGCGGCGAGGAGTTCTGGCGGGCGATGCACGAAGGCATCGATGCCGATGGCAATTATCTGTATCCGGCATTCCCGTTCACGTCGTACACGCTGCTGACACGCCGCGACGTGGACGCGATCTACGCCTGGTTGCGCACGGTCGAACCCGTGCAGCGCGCGAATCGCGTGGCGGACTTGTCGTTTCCCTACAACATGCGCTCGCTGATGGCGATCTGGCGGTGGTTGTATTTTGATGCCGGCACTTACAAGCCCGATCCGCAGAAGTCCGACGCGTGGAATCGCGGTGCTTATCTGGTCAAGGGGCTGGGGCATTGTTCGGCGTGCCACAGCCCGCGCAACTGGCTGGGCGCGAGCAGCGACGAGAATGCACTCGCCGGCGCGATGATTCCGCGTCAGAACTGGTAC
Source organism: Oleiagrimonas sp. (assembly GCA_035690885.1). Lineage (GTDB taxonomy): Bacteria > Pseudomonadota > Gammaproteobacteria > Xanthomonadales > Rhodanobacteraceae > Oleiagrimonas. Next base: position 36,557 of record DASSKC010000116.1, read on the forward strand.
GCGCCCAATCTGGGCACAGCCGAGGGCAACGGCCTGGCCGGTTGGAGCAAACAGGACATCGCGGATTTTCTGGGCAGCGGGCGTTCGTCCAAGGGGATCGCCTACGGACCGATGGCCGAAGTGGTGCATTCGAGCCTGCAATACCTGACGCGTGCGGACGTGGAGGCCATGGCCACGTATTTGACGCAGCGCCCTTCAACGGCGACACCACCGGAGCAGGGCGGTTTTCTGCCGCCGGCGATGCGCCATCGCCGCGGCGCGCATCTCAACCGCTGGGTGGTGCAGGGACACGCGGTCTACCGCAAGTATTGCGCCGCCTGCCACGGCAAGAATGGCCAGGGTCATCCGGGCATCTATCCGCCGCTGGCGGGCAACTCGTCGATCCTCGGCCCCGAGCCGGTCAACGCGATCCGCAAGGTATTGCTAGGTGGCTTTGCACCGGCCACGAAGGCTTATCCGCGGCCGTATTCCATGCCGCCGTTCATCGCGCAGTTGAGCGACCACGAAGTCGCCCTGGTGGTCACCTACATCCGTCACGCGTGGCACAACCGGCCACATACCGACGTGCCGTACGCCACAGTGGCCGATGACACCGTGGCCCGCTATCGCTCGGCGTTTACGCACTGACCGGCCCGCCAGCGCGCATAATGCTGATTTGAAAGCATATTGTAGGAGCGGCGGAAGCCGCGATTGCTGATGCGTAACGGGGATCATCACGCAAGCGCACGCCAATCGCGGCTTCCGCCGCTCCTACAGCCGGCGGGCCAGCTCGCGCCACGGCTCGATGCTCCAGAATCGTCGTGCCTGGCCCGATGGCGAGGGCAGGGTGAACACGCGTGTGCTGCCGATGCGCTCGCGCTGCTCACCGTAATGGACCGCGTGGCGGAGCGCAGCTTGCGCGGCGTTCTTGCTGGTGAAGGCGATGATGCTAGGTGCAAATGCGTGAATCCTGGCGAACAGGGCTTCGACGTCGAATGCATCCGCCGGCAATTCGTTGTCGTTGCCGCTGTGGCGTTTGGCCAGGTCGGTAAGGCCGATCCCCCATTGCGGCAGCAATGCAAATTCCGCGGGTTCCAGGCGACGCGGCGTGAAGCCGGCCTCGAACAGCGCGCGCCAGAAGTAGTTGCCGGGGTGCGCATAGTAGGCGTGTTCGGCCGCCGAGCGACGACTGGGTGCGGTGCCGCAAAACACCACGCCCAGGCCTGATTGCAGCAGGTCGGGCAGGACGGGTGCGTTGTCCGATGACATCATCGTTGCCTCGCGGCCGGGTGCGCCGTATCGACGGGCGAACATGATGCTGGCTGGATGAGTGATTGTCACTGGACGGACGTGTCGCGTTGACGGCTAAACGGGGCCGGCCTAGTATCAAAGTGTCGGCCCGGTTCGACGACATGCGTCCAACGTTCGGTAATGCAAAGTTTTTTTGCGTCATGAACCAGGCTGCTTTCGCTGCGCTCGCGCGGGAGGGTTTGATGTTTTTGAGCATGCACGAACAAGAGCGGCTGATGGTCTATACCGCTGGCAAGCTTGCCCTGGAGCGCAAGCAGCGCGGCGTGAAGCTGAACTTGCCCGAAGCCACCGCCCTGATCACGTCATTTCTTCTGGAGGGGGCGCGTGACGGCGAGACGGTTGCCGACCTCATGGAGACGGGACGTCACGTTCTTTCCCGCGACGAGGTGATGGAAGGCGTGCCGGAGATGCTCGTCCAGGTGCAGGTCGAGGCCACGTTTCCCGATGGCACCAAGCTGGTGACCGTGACCGAGCCGGTGCAATGAAAGACAAGCCGAATCCGTTCGAAGCCGCGGCAAAAAAACCGGATCAGGCGTCCGACCCGAAACATGCGTCCGATGATCCGGGCCGCGAGTATCCGGACGCGGACCGGCCGGCTGACGGGCCCAGCCATTCCTCGGGTGTCAGCGGCCCCAGCGAGCCACGCCGTCCCGGCATGGGCGGGCGTCAGGCGCCGCGTCGCGAATCGGCAGACGCCTTGCGCGACACCGAGCCGTTGATTCCCGGTGAAATCCTGTACGGGTCGGATGACGTGGAGATCAACGCCGGCTTGGAAGTGACCACGATTCGGGTGGTCAACGGTGCGGATCGGCCCATTCAGGTCGGTTCGCACTTTCATTTTGCCGAGGTCAATGCCGCCCTGGAGTTCGACCGCGCGGCCGCCTGGGGCAAGCGCTTGAACGTGTTGTCCGGCGGCTCGGTCCGGTTCGAGCCCGGTGCGGTCGAAGAAGTCGAGCTGGTACCGCTCCGGGGCCGGCGCGTGATTCGCGGCCTGCGTGGTTTGTGTGGAGGAAATCTGGATGAGCAAGATCCCGCGCGCTGAATACGTGGCCTCCTACGGGCCGACCCGCGGCGATCGCATTCGCCTTGCCGATACCAATCTGGTCATCGAGGTCGAGGAAGACCGCTGCGCGGGTGGTGACGAGGCGGTTTTCGGCGGCGGCAAATCGATTCGCGAATCAATGGGGCAGTCCTGCGCCACGCGTGCCGAGGGCACGCCGGATCTGGTCATTACCGGCGCCGTGATCCTTGATCACTGGGGCATCATCAAGGCCGATGTCGGCGTGCGTGACGGTCGCATCGTCGCGCTGGGCAAGGCGGGCAATCCCGAAACCATGGATGGCGTGCATCCGGATCTGGTGATCGGTCCGTCGACCGAGGTCATGGCCGGCAACGGGCTGATCATGACGGCCGGTGCCATCGATACCCATGTGCATTTCGTGGGGCCGCAAATGCTCGAAATCGCGCTGGCCTCGGGCACGACCACGGTCACCGGCGGCGGCACCGGACCGACCGAAGGCTCCAAGGCGACGCTCGCCACACCCGGCTCGTGGTGGATGCAGCGCATGCTCGAAGGCTTCGATCCATGGCCGGTCAACGTGCTGTTTCTGGGGCGCGGCAATACGGTCTCGCACGAGGCGCTGCGCGAGCAGTTGCGCGGAGGCGTGGGCGGTTTCAAGGTTCATGAAGACTGGGGGGCGACGCCTGCAGCCATCGACGCGGCGCTGTCGGTGGCCGACGAGACGGGGGTGCAGGTCGCGATTCATTCGGACACGCTCAACGAGGCCGGTTTCGTGGAAGACATGCTCAAGGCCGTGGCCGGGCGCACCTTCCATTCGTTCCACACCGAAGGCGCCGGTGGCGGGCATGCGCCCGACATCATCCGCATTGCCGGCGAGCCGAACGTGCTGCCGGCCTCGACCAATCCGACCCGGCCGTACACGCACAACACGGTGGACGAGCACCTGGACATGGTGATGGTGGCCCATCACCTGAATCCGCAGGTACCCAACGACCTGGCGTTTGCCGAGAGCCGGGTTCGCGCCGGCACGATCGCGGCCGAGGACGTGCTGCAGGACATGGGCGCGATCTCGATCATGTCCTCCGATGCGCAGGCCATGGGCCGTATCGGCGAGGTGGTCATCCGTACCTGGCAGACCGCGCACCAGATGAAAAAGCTGCGCGGCAGCCTGCCGGGCGATGGTCGCGCCGACAACCATCGCGCGCGCCGTTACGTGGCCAAGTACACGATTTGTCCGGCCGTCGCGCACGGGCTGGAAAAGCACATCGGCTCGGTTGAAGTGGGCAAGATGGCGGACTTGGTGTTGTGGCAACCGGCCCTGTTCGGCGTGCGCCCGGCACTGGTCTTCAAAGGCGGCATCGCGGCCATCGCCGCGCTGGGCGATCCGAACGCGTCGATTCCGACGCCGCAACCGGTGCTGGAACGTCTGGGCTTCAATGCGCACACGCGCGCCGCGGCTTACACCAGTGTGGCCTTTGTCTCGCAGCTGGCCATCGATGACGGGCTGGCCGGGCGCCTGCATGTCGAACGGCCACTGGTGGTCATCGAAAATTGTCGTGGCCGCAGCAAGCAGGATTTGCCGGAGAACACGACTTTGCCGCAGATCGAAGTCGATCCAGACACCTATGCCGTGCGCGTGGATGGTGAACTGATCGAGCACCAGCCGCCCACGGAAGTGCCGATGGCACAGCGATATTTTCTCTTTTGACGGAGCCGGGCATGTCGTCTACCGCCGCGTTGCTGCTTCTTGCCGACGGTCGTTTGCCCGCAGGTGGCTACGCGCATTCCGGCGGTCTGGAGCCGACGGTACGCACCCAGGGACTGCGTGACGTGGTCGATGTCGAACGCTTTCTGGAAGGGCGCGCGGCGACCGCGGGGTTCATGACGGCGGCGTTTGCCGCAGCCGCGTGCGCGGCTGCGCAGGCACGAAACCTGGCGTTGCTGGATGCACTGGATGCGGAGCTCGATGCGCGTTTTCCGTCGCCGGCCACACGCGCCGTGTCGCGGGCGCTGGGACGGCAGTTGCGACGCAGTCTGGTCAATTTTCACCCGGATCCCTTGCTGGATGCGGTCCGCGACAATCCGCACCAGGCGCTGGGCTGGGGCGTGGCCGCCGCCATATTCGGGCTGGATGTACGCGATGCCGCACAGATCGCGCTGCACGAATCGGTCGCCGGCCCGGTGGCGGCTGCGGTCAAGGTGTTGAGTCTGGATTTGTTTGCCGTGCATGCCGCCTTCGCCGGTTTGACGGATTTTCTGGACGAGCTGGCAGGCGCGGCGGCGGCACACGCCACGACCGCACCCGCCGAGTTGCCGGCATCCGGCTCGCCATTGCTGGACATCGCCGCCGAACAGCATCGCCAATGGGAGGTACGTTTGTTTGCCTCCTGACCTTGCCGCCCGCAGCCCGGGCGCCATGCACGCGCGGGCGACACTGGCCACCGAGCAGGTGCTCGATCGCCACGGACATGTGGCCAGTCGCGTGTGCGTGTTGCGTTCGCACGCACCGCTGGTGCTGCGGCCGACCCTGCCCAAGGGGATCGAGCCGGGTGTCGATCAGGCGGCGGACGTGGCGCGCGTGGCACTGGCTTCCGGGGCCGCCGGGCCACTGGGCGGCGACGAGTTCGCGCTGGATGTTCGCGTCGGTGCCGGCAGCACGCTGGTGCTCAATGAAATTTCGGCGACGTTGCTGTTGCCGGGCGCGCGCGGCGGATGCTCGCACATGCGCATCACGGTGCATGTCGAGGCCGACGCGACCCTGGTGTGGATGCCCGAGCCGGTGATTGCCGCGCGCGGGTGCGACCATGTGCATGACATCCGCGTCGAGCTGGCGCCGAGCGCGCGCTTTCTGATGCGCGACGAACTGTTGCTCGGGCGCCATCGCGAGCCGCCCGGCGATCTGCTGCAAAACCTGCGTGTCCGTCGCGGCGGGCGTGCATTGTTTCACCAGCAGTTGCGGCTCGGACCGTCCGCGCGCGGCTGGCGCAGCCCGGCCGTACTGGGCGCAAACAAGTGTGTCGGCACGGTATTGGCCGTGGATCCGGCATGGGCAAACGACGTGCCGGGCGTGAACCTTTTTGCCCGTGATGCCGCGTTGCTGCCGCTGCAGGGACCGGCCGCGATGGTGAGCGCGCTGGCCGCTGACAGCCTGGCGCTGCGGCGCACGCTGCATCGCGGCATCGCCCTGCTGGGCGCGCGCTGGGCGCCGGCCGCCGCCAGTGCGGGCGCCGCATGCGATGCAGCCGTCACGGGTGTCGATTCATCCCTCGTAACCGTCAGTTGAAACCCTGTTGGAGGAAAAATCATGGCCGCCAAACCTGATGACGTGAATACCCGCTCGCTGCGCCTGGGCGTCGCCGGTCCGGTCGGGACCGGCAAGAGTACGGTGATCGCCACGCTGTGCCGCAATCTCAACCAGGAATTTCGCATCGGCGTGATCACCAATGACATTTATACCGACGAGGATGCACGGTTCCTGCGTTCGGCCGGGGTGTTGCCGGTCGAGCGCATCCGCGCCGTCGAAACCGGCTCATGTCCGCACACGGCCATTCGCGATGACGTGACCATGAACCTGCTTGCCGTCGAAGACCTGGAACAGGACTTCGCGCCGCTGGACATCGTGTTGGTGGAAAGCGGTGGCGACAATTTGACGGCGACCTTCTCGCCGGCGCTGGTCGATGCGCAGATCTTCGTGATCGACGTGGCCGGTGGCGGTGACGTGGCGCGCAAGGGCGGGCCGGGCATCACCCACGCGGATCTGCTGATCGTCAACAAGATCGACCTTGGCGAATACGTCGACGTGGATGTCGAGCAAATGCTGCGCGACGCGTCGGCGGCACGCGATGGTGCGCCGATGCTGGCGCACTCCAAGAAGCGGTCCGATACCGATCAGCAGTTGTGCGATTGGGTCCGGCAACTGCATGCCGCTCACCGAAGCGGGGCGCATACGCCACTGGATCCGGGGCCGATGGCGCCGCACTTCCACGCCGACCAGAACGGTGGTCACGTGCACAGTCACGAACATGCCGGGGATCATTCGCATGAGTGAGCGCATGCCGGTCACCGCAATGCGGAGCCAGCCATGACCGGCGATATCCCCTGTGTCCGCTCCCATGTGCGGCCATTGCTCGGCATGGGGCTGGTGATTGCCGCCTTGATGGTCCTGGGTTGGGGCACGTTTGTTTTCGTGGTGTTGCCGGGCGACTACCTGATGGGCGGCCAAGTGGTGTTCGGGACCGGTCTGGCGCTGACCGCGTTCACGCTCGGCGTGCGTCACGGTTTCGATCCGGATCACATCGCCGCCATCGACAACACCACGCGCAAACTGGTCACGGAAAACGGCCGTCCTCCGGTCACGGTCGGATTCTGGTTCGCGCTCGGCCACTCCACGATAGTGGTGGTGGCGGTGGTGTTGCTGGCCGCGGGCCTGAACGTGTTTGCACGACAGATCACTGCGGATCAGTCCGCACTGCAGTCCGTGGCCGGACTCTGGGGCATTCTGGTTTCGGCGCTCTTCCTGCTGCTTATCGGCGCGATCAACCTGGCGTCGATGCGCGGGATCTGGCAGGTGTTCCGTGGCATGCGCCGCGGCGTGTTCGACGAGGCCGAGCTGGAGCAGTTGCTGGTGCACCGCGGGGTACTGAACCGCATCCTTGGCCCTGTCGCCCGACGCGTGGATCGCCCCGCCAAGATGTACGTGGTGGGCCTGCTGTTCGGCCTGGGTTTCGATACGGCCACCACTATTGCGTTGTTCGTGATTGGCGGGACGGCGGCGCTGACGGCGCCATGGTATGTGGTGCTGGTGTTGCCGATCCTGTTCACTGCCGGGATGACACTGGTCGATACCCTGGACGGCGTCATCATGCACCATGCCTACGCTTGGGCATTTGCCGCGCCGGTGCGCAAGGTCTATTACAACCTCACCATCACCATCATTTCCGTGGCGGTCGCGTTTCTGGTCGGTGGTCTGGGCCTGGCGGGGCTGGCGGCCGAGATGCTGGATGCCGAGTCCGGCTGGCTGGGCTGGGTCGCCGGACTGAACATCGACCATCTGGGCTACGTCATCGTCGCGGTATTGCTGTTTACCTGGCTGGTGGCGTATGCGTACTGGAAACTGGCCAGGGTCGAGGCGCGCCATGCCAGTGCTCCCGGCAGCATCCGGAAGCACTGATCATGGTGTCGATGCGTTGATCCCCGCCAGGTGCCGGGGCGGAGCCACGCCTGAAAGTCTTATGCCGCTTGGCGCGATGCGCGTTTGCGGTCGTTCTCGGTCAGGTGCTTCTTGCGCAGGCGGATGGCCTTGGGCGTGACCTCGACCAGCTCGTCGTCCTGAATGAATTCCAGCGCCTGTTCCAGCGACAGCTTCACCGGCGGCACCAGGTTCAGTGCATCGTCCTTGCCGGACGCGCGCACGTTGGTGAGCTGCTTGCCGCGTAGGGCGTTGACGGTCAGGTCATTGTCCTTGGAGTGGATGCCGACCAGCTGACCTTCGTAGATCTCGGTGTTGGCGTCGATCAGCATGCGGCCGCGATCCTGCAGGTTGAACAGCGCGTAGGCCGGCGCCGAGCCGGTGCCGTTGGAAATCAGCACGCCGTTGGAGCGCTTGCCGATGATGCCGTCGGCACGCGGGCCGTAATGATCGAACACGTGGAACAGCAGGCCGGTGCCGGCGGTGAGCGTCTTGAATTCGGTCTGGAAGCCGATCAGGCCGCGCGCCGGAATCATGTAATCCAGGCGCACACGACCCTGGCCGTCGGGCGTCATGTTCTTGAGCTGGCCCTTGCGCACGCCGAGCTTTTCCATCACGCCGCCCTGGTAGGCATCTTCCATGTCCACGACCAGTTGCTCGTACGGCTCTTCGACCACGCCGTCGACTTCGCGGGTGACCACTTCCGGACGCGACACGCCCAGCTCGTAGCCTTCGCGGCGCATGGTCTCGATCAGGATCGACAGGTGCAGCTCGCCACGGCCGGAAACCTTGAACTTGTCCGGGTCGACCGTGTCTTCCACGCGCAGTGCGACGTTGTGCAGCATCTCGCGGTGCAGACGCTCGCGGATCTGGCGGCTGGTGATGTACTTGCCGCCGTTGACGTCCTTTTTGCCCACGAACGGCGAGTTGTTGACCTGGAAGGTCATGGAAATGGTCGGCTCGTCCACGGACAGCGCGGGCAGCGCCTCGGGCGTGTCCGGCGCGCACACGGTGTCGGAAATGCTCAGGTTTTCGATGCCGCTGATGGCAATGATGTCGCCGGCGCGGGCCGACTCGACTTCGGTGCGATCCAGGCCCAGAAAGCCCAGCACCTGCAGCACCTTGCCCGAACGCTTCTTGCCTTCGCGGTCGACGATGGCGACCGGCATGTTGGTGCGCACGCTGCCGCGCTCGACCCGGCCCACGCCGATCACGCCGACGTAGCTGGAATAGTCCAGCTGGCTGACGCGCATCTGGAACGGGCCATCGGGGTCGACATTGGGCGCGTCGACTTTCTCCACGATGGTTTCGAACAGCGGCGTCATGTCGCCTTCGCGCACGCTGTCCTCGAGGCCGGCATAGCCTTGCAGGCCGGAGGTGTAGACCACCGGGAAATCCAGTTGTTCGTCACTGGCGCCGAGTTTGTCGAACAGGTCGAACGTGGCGTCCAGCACCCATTCCGGGCGCGCGCCGGGACGGTCGACCTTGTTGATCACCACGATCGGCTTGAAGCCCATGTCGAAGGCCTTCTGGGTGACGAAGCGCGTCTGCGGCATCGGGCCGTCGAAGGCATCGACCAGCACCAGCACCGAGTCGACCATCGACAACACGCGCTCGACCTCGCCGCCGAAATCGGCGTGTCCGGGGGTGTCGACGATGTTGATGCGCCAGGTCTCGCCGTCCTTGTCGGTCCAGCGGATGGCCGTGTTCTTGGACAAGATGGTGATGCCGCGCTCGCGCTCCAGATCGTTCGAATCCATGGCGCGATCCGGGATCACCTCGCGCTCGGCGAGCGTACCGGACTGCTTGAGCAGCTGGTCGACCAGGGTGGTCTTGCCGTGGTCGACATGGGCGACGATGGCGATATTGCGCAGTTTTTCGAGCGACATGGGAAATCGACCGGATCTGACGATCGGTCGCCTGTGGTAGAAAGCGAACCCCCAATTATAGGGCAAAGTGACCGGTCGCGAACGACCGACCGTGCATTCATTTATAATTGCCGGCTTGATTGCAATCCGAGAACCCACCATGAGCATTACTGCCACCGTGCATACCAACCGCGGTCCGATCCATCTGAACCTGCATGACGACAAGGCGCCGCTGACCGTGGCCAACTTTGTCAACCTGGTTCGGCGCGGGTTTTACGATGGTCTTTCGTTCCATCGTGTCATCCCCGATTTCATGGTTCAGGGCGGCTGCCCCGAAGGCAGTGGCCGCGGTGGCCCGGGCTACCGTTTCGAGGACGAGTTCGACGCCAGCCTGCGTCACGACAAGCCGGGCGTGTTGTCGATGGCCAATGCCGGCCCGGGCACCAATGGCAGCCAGTTTTTCATCACCCATGGCGCCACCCCGTGGCTGGACGGCAAGCACAGCGTGTTTGGCAGCGTGGTGGCCGACGCCGACCAGGACGTGGTCAACGCCATTGTCCAGGGCGACAACATCGACAAGGTCGAGCTTGAAGGCGACGTCGATGCGCTGCTGGAAAGCCAGGGCGAGCGCGTGGCCGATTGGAACAAGACGCTCGACGCGCGCGCCTGACACGATACGTGTGCTCCCGTTTGTGTAGCCGGCGTAGGTCGGGTTGGCTTCATCAACCCGACATGGCGTGGCGCGATGTCGGGTTACACCTGCGGCTCAACCCGACCTGCACAACTGGCCCCATCGCGCACAGGGTACGCTCCTGCGCGGTAATCTGGAGAGCATCATGAGTTCCCTGTTGATGCTGTTCGCCTGTCTGGTGCTGGGCTATCTGGTGGCGCGGTACTGCCGGCCACCGGACAACATGGTTGACGGCCTGAACTGGTGGGTGCTGCGCATCGCGTTGCCGGCGCTGGTGCTGGAGCTGATCCCGCAGCTGCAATTCGATGCCGATTTGTGGTTTGCCGCGGCGACGATCTGGATCGGGTTTTGCGGCGCCTGGCTGGTGTTCGGCTTGCTGGGGCCGCGCCTGGGCTGGTCGCGCGGACGCATCGGTGCGCTGATCCTGGTTTGCGGGCTGGGCAACACGACGTTTCTCGGCTATCCGTTGGTGTCGGCCTTGCGCGGCAGGGACGCGCTGGGCGTGGCGGTGATCAGCGACCAGTTCGGCAGCTTTCCGATCCTGGTCACGCTGGCGGTGGTGGTCGCGTCGATGTACGCCGGCCTCAAGCCGCATCCGGTGAAGATCGCCAAACGCATCTTCACGTTTCCGGCGTTCATCGCGTTGTTGCTGGGTATCGCGGTCAATGTTGCGGGCGGTTGGCCACCCATCATTCATGACGCGCTGGTGCCGTTGGCCGCGACGTTGACACCGGTCGCGCTGTTTTCCGTCGGCCTGCGCTTCAAGGTCAACCTGGGTAGCCGGCAGATGCTCGGGGCCGCGGCCATGGGCTGGACCTGGAAACTGCTGGCCGCGCCGGCGTTGGCTTGGCTGCTGGCGGATCTGGCCAGCGTGCATGGGCGTATTTTCCATGTCGGCGTATTGCAGGCGGGCATGGCGCCGATGGTGTCGGCCACGATTCTCGCCACCGAGTACGATCTTGATCCGCCGTTGGCCAATTCGATCCTCGGCATCGGCATCGTGCTGTCACTGGCCACGGTGCCGATGTGGAACTTCGCGATGGGGTAGCCTGTCGGACTTATGAAGAAGCGGCGGAAATATGGCCTCGCGCAGTCGAATTTTCGCTTTCGACTCCATAAGTCCGACAGGCTGCTAGGCTGCGCGCATGAGTGACGACAGCGCAGTACGAGCCGACGTGTGGTTGTGGGCCGCACGCTTTTTCAAGACGCGACGCCTGAGTCGCGAGGCGATTGATGGCGGCAAGGTCACGCTCAATGATGCCGGCTGCAAGCCATCCAAACTGGTCAAGGCAGGCGATCGCTTGCACGTCACGCGTGGCGAAGATCGCTTCGACATCGAAGTGCTGGCCGTGTCCACCAAGCGCGGTCCGGCCACGGTGGCGCAAACGCTGTACCAGGAAAGCGAGGCCAGCCGCGAGGCACGCGAAGAGCGCCGCGCCATGGCGCGGCTGAGTCGCCCCGTGCGCCCCGACGCACGCCCCGACAAGGCCGCGCGCCGCGCCCTGCGTCGCTTCAAGCACGGCGGCACGTAGGAGCGGCGTCGTAAACCGGGACGCCGGGGTTGCGCTGGAAGGCGAAGATCAAACTGGTTTCGATGCGCGAGACTTCCGGACGCGTGGTGAAGGCATCAAGCACGAAGTCGCGCAAGTGGTCGCTGTCGTGGACGGCCACATGCACCAGAAAATCATCGGCGCCGGCGACGTGATAGAACGCCAGCACCTCACGCAGGGTTTGCAGGTGCACATTGAAGGCGGCCACTTCCTGGCGTGAATGCCGCTCCAGTCGCACGCTGATCATGGCCTGCAGACCGATGCCGATGGCGCCGGGTGCGATCTCGGCGTGGTAGCCCTTGATGACGCCGGCTTCGTGCAGGCGGCGCACCCGCTCCAGCGCCGTCGACGGGGCAATGCCCGCGCGTTCGGCCAGGGTCTTGTTGGGCAGTCGCGCGTTTGTGCGCAATTGCTGCAAAAGCGCGAAGTCGATTCGGTCGAGCTGCATGGAATGGCCTGATCACGAAATAATGTTCGACACGATGATTATAGATCAATCCATGATTCTACAATCATGGCAATTGTCCGAACTGAGTATCGTCATGACGCACCCGCAGACCCAGGCCGTGCATGCCGGCCGCGAAGACTTCGCCGAGCTGGGCGTGCATGCGCCGCCGATCGACCTTTCCACCACGTATCCGGTGCGCGACCTCGCCGAAGGCACGGCCAGCTTCGATGCCCTGGTGGGTGGCGAGGCCTCGGCGGCCAACCCGATCTACGCGCGCCTGTTCAATCCGACCGTGGCCCGCTTCGAGCGTGCGCTGGCGGCGATGGAAGATTGCAGCGATGCGGTGGCATTTGCCTCGGGCATGGCGGCGGCCTCGGCCGTGTTGCTGGCTGCGCGCGCGCATGGTGACCATGTGCTGGCGATCCGTCCGCTGTACGGTACCCACGACCATCTGCTCGATTCGGGCTTGATGGGCCTGCCGGTGCGCTGGACCACGGCGGACGCGTTGGCATCGGACATCAACGCCGACACCGCACTGGTCATCATCGAGACGCCGGCCAACCCGACCCTGGATCTGGTCGATATCGAGGGCGTGGTCGCGGCCGCCGGTGACGTGCCGGTGATGGTCGATTCCACCTTCGCCACGCCGGTGTTGCAGCAGCCGGCGAAGTTCGGCGCGACGCTGGTGATGCACAGCGCCACCAAATTCCTCGGTGGCCATGGCGACGTGATCGCCGGCGTCGTGGCCTGCAACGAAGTGTGGGCGGCCTCGCTGCGGCAGGTGCGCGCGGCGACCGGTGGCCTGCTGCATCCGCTGGGTGCCTACCTGCTGCACCGAGGTTTGCCGACACTGAATCTGCGGGTGCAGGCGGCACAGGCCAATGCCAGCGTGCTGGCCGAGCGCCTGGTGAAGCACGACGCGGTGTCGGCGGTGCATTATCCGGGCCTGGGAACCGTAAAGAACGCGCACTTGCTGGGCTCGCAGATGAGCGGTCCCGGCACCCTGATCAGCTTCGACCTCAAGGGCGGACATGCTGCCGCCGCCGACTTGATGCGCCGCGTTGAAGTAGCCACCCCGGCAGTCAGCCTGGGATCGGTGGATACCTTGATCCAGCATCCGGCAGGCCTGACCCATCGCGTGGTCGACGCCGACACGCAGGCCCAATATGGAATCACTCCGGGCCTTGTGCGCCTGTCCGTCGGCATCGAGCATGTCGACGATTTGTGGGACGACCTGGTGCAGGCGCTGGAGACGAACGGCGAGGCGCGGGCGGCGTAAGAAACGCCTGGAGCGTGTCAGTCGTCCGGCTCGCGGACGCTCGCCAGCAATGTGGGAATCAGTTCCGATACCGTCGGGTGGATGGGCACGGCGCGCTGCAGCTGCGTGGCCGTGGCATCCACGCTCATCATGTCGATGATGCCGTGGATCGCTTCGTCGCCCCCGGTGCCGAGGATGGCTGCACCCAGTATTTTCCGGCTTTCCGCGTCGATGACGACCTTCATGAAACCTTGTGTCTCGTCTTTCTCGACGGCGCGTCCGACCCTGGTCATCGGTCGTTTGCCGACAAGATACGGGCGATCGCGCTTGCGTGCCGCCGCTTCGGTCAGGCCGACGCGGCCCAGCGGTGGGTCGATGTACAGGGCGTAGCCGCTGACACGCTCGCTGAGACGTCGCGATTCGCCATCAAGCAGGTTCGCGGCGATGATTTCGAAATCGTTGTAGGCGGTGTGCGTGAATGCGCCACGGCCGTTGCAGTCGCCCAGTGCCCAGATGCCGGGCACGTTGGTGCATAGTTCGTCGTCGACGGTGATGTAACCGCGTGCATCCATCGCCACGCCGGCCTTGTCCAGGTCAAGGTCGTCCGTGTTGGGCGTGCGGCCCACCGCCACCAGCACGTGGCTGCATGCGAGCGCATCGCCATCGAGCGTGGCCGTGATGGATTCCTGGTCGCGCCCGAACGCGATGTCGGTGACGCCGGTGCGGATGCTGATGCCTTCACCTTCCAGTATGTCGCTCACCGCTGCCGAGACGTCTTCGTCCTCGCGACCGATCAGACGCGGACCTTTCTCCACCACCGTCACGCGGGCACCAAAACGGCGGTACATCTGAGCGTACTCCAGGCCGATGTAGCTGCCGCCGATGATCAGCAGGTGACTTGGTACGTGGTCGAGTTCCAGCATGGTGCTGTTGGTCAGCCAAGGCACGTCGTGCAGACCCGGCATGTCCGGCACGGAGGCCCTGCCGCCGACATCGAGGAAAATTCGTGGTGCCTCCAGTTGGTCGTCGCCAACGCGCAGGCGATGCGTGTCCTCGAATCTTGCGTGGCCTTCGATCACCGTGCACCCATCCATGCCCTCCAGCCACGCGCGCACGCCTTGGCGCGCATTGGCGATGACCGTGTCGGCGCGCGCTTTGATCCTGGCCATGTCGATGCCGACGTTGCCTTCGAGCATCACGCCGAAGTCGGCCGCGCGTCGGGCCATGTGTGCGGCGCGTGCGCTGGCGACCAGGGTCTTGGTCGGCATGCAGCCGGTATTGACGCAGGTACCGCCAAACCACTTGCGCTCGATGAGAGCGACCGACTGGCCGGCTTCGGTCAGCCGGCCCGCGAGCGATGGGCCGGCCTGTCCCGCGCCGACAATGATGGCGTCGAACTGGCGATTCATGGAGACCTCGGCGTGCAGGGAACGAGTCACCGAGGGTACTGCGCGTTGATGGCCGGGCGTAGCCGTTGCCCACGCCACCGTTCACGTTTCTGTCGGGTGCCGGTCGGCCCTCAACGAACTTGTTTGAGCCGATACAACGCATCCATGGCTTCGCGTGGGGTCATGTCGTCCGGGTCGATGGCCGCGACGGCGTCGGCCAACGCGGTCAGGCGCGGGTCGGGCGCGGGCGCGGCAAACAGGTCGCGTTGCGGCGTCGCGGCCGACCGGGTTGGCCGTGACGTTTCGCGTGGGCCTTGTTCCAGTTGCGACAGGGTCTGGCGTGCTGCGGCTATGACGGATGCCGGCAGACCGGCCAGCGCGGCCACCTGCAAGCCGAAGCTCTGGTTGGCCGGGCCGTCCTTGACCGCGTGCATGAATACCAGTTGGTCGCCGTATTCGACCGCGTCCAGATGCACGTTGCCGATACCGGGGTGTTCACTGGCCAGTTCGGTCAGCTCGAAATAGTGCGTGGCGAAGAGGGTGAACGCGTGGTTGGTCGTGGCCAGGTGCACGGCGGCGGCACGCGCCAGCGACAGGCCGTCGTAGGTGCTGGTGCCGCGACCGACCTCGTCCATCAGGACCAGGCTTTGCGCGCTGGCGTTGTTGAGGATGTTGGCCGTCTCGCTCATCTCGACCATGAACGTGGATTGCCCGCGCGAGAGGTCGTCGCCGGCGCCGATGCGGGTGAAGATGCGGTCGATCGGACCGATCACCGCGCGTGTGGCCGGTACGTAGCTGCCGATGTGCGCCAGCAGCACGATCAACGCGTTCTGGCGCATGTAGGTGCTCTTGCCGCCCATGTTGGGGCCGGTGATCACTTGCATGCGATGTGCGTCATCGAGTATCAGGTCGTTCGGCTCGAACGGTTCTTCGCGGACTTTTTCGACCACGGGGTGGCGACCGGCTTCGATGTGGATGCCCGATTCGTCGCGCAGTGCCGGCATGCACCATGCCAGAGTGTCGGCACGATCGGCCAGATCCGTCAGCACATCCAGCTCGGCGATGGCGCTCGCGGCGATCTTGAGCGGCTCCAGTTGCGTGATCAGTTGTTCCAGCAGATCGGCATACAGCGAACGTTCGCGCATCAGCGAACGTTCGCGCGCCGACAGCACCTTGTCCTCGAAGGTTTTCAGCTCTTGGGTGATGTAGCGCTCGGCGTTCTTGGTGGTCTGGCGGCGGGTGTAATGCGTCGGCACTTTGTCCGAGTGCGCCTTGCCGATTTCCAGATAGTAACCATGCACGCGGTTGTAGCCGACCTTGAGCGTGGAAATGCCGGTGGCGGCTTTCTCGCGTTCTTCGAGCTCGACCAGGAACTGGTCGGCGTGGGTGGACAGGCGGCGCAGTTCGTCCAGCTCGGCGTCGAAGCCGTCGGCGATCACGCCGCCGTCGCGGGTCAGCACCGGCGGCTGCTCGACAATGGCACGACGCAGCAGGTCGGCGGTGTCGCCGTGGTCGCCGATGCGTTCGACCAGATCGCCGAGCAGCGGGCTGTCCAGCGCGGCGATCGGTTCGCGCAGCTCGGGTGCCGAGGCCAGTCCGTCGCGCAGTGTCGACAGGTCGCGCGGCCGCGCCGAACGCAGTGCGACTCGCGCCAGAATGCGTTCCAGATCGCCGATGCCGCGCAGGGTTTCGCGCAACGGCACGCCGGCGCGGCTCTGGATCAGACTGTCGATGGCCTGGTGTCGACCGCGCAAGACCCCATGTGCGCGCAACGGGCGATTGAGCCAGCGTCGCAGCAGGCGCGCGCCCATCGGCGTGACGGTTTCATCGAGAATGCCGAGCAGCGTGTGTTCGATGCGGCCTTCAGGGTGCGTGTCGATTTCCAGGTTGCGGCGCGTGGCGGCATCCATGGCGACGGTATCGCTGGCCGCTTCCACGCTCATGCCGGACAAATGCGGCAAGGCGCTTTTCTGTGTTTCCTCGACATAGCCGAGCAGGCTGCCGGCAGCGGCAATGGCCAGGTCCATCCCCGCCACGCCGAAACCGTCCAGGTTGCGCGTGCCGAAAAAGCGATTGAGTTCGCGCGTGGCCGCATCGCCGTCGAAATGCCACGGTGGCCGTTTGCGCAGGCCGGGCAGGGTGGTCACGGCGCGCGGCCAGGCGGCATCCTCGGCAATCAGGGTTTCGGCCGGCTTCAGCCGTGCCAGTTCCGCGCTGAGCGCTTCGGTGTCGGGCGCCTCGCCGAGCACGAAGCGCCCGCCCGCCAGGTCGACCCAGGCCAAGCCGTAGCGCGTGTCGCGGCCGGCGGCGATGGCCAGCAACAGATTGTCGCGACGATCATCGAGCAGCGCGGCATCGGTCACCGTGCCGGGCGTGACGATGCGTACCACCTTGCGCTGCATCGGTCCTTTGGTGGTGCCCGGATCACCGATCTGCTCGCAGATCGCCACCGACTCGCCCAGCCGGACCAGTCGCGCGAGGTAGTTTTCCACCGCGTGATACGGCACCCCGGCCATCGGAATCGGCTCGCCAGCCGACTTGCCGCGCTGCGTCAGCGTGATGTCCAGCAACCGCGCCGCCTTGCGCGCGTCGTCATAGAACAGCTCGTAGAAATCGCCCATGCGAAAGAACAACAGTACGTCCGGATGCTCTGCCTTGGCGGTCAGATACTGGCGCATCAAAGGTGTGTGCTGTTGCGGGTCCGATTTGGCGTGCGTGGCGGTGGTCAAGGCATGTCCCTCGTCATGACGGGACAGTGTAGCGGGCCGCACGGCCATGCCTCCACCGTGCCGACACGATCATCAAGCACGTGGGCAACCCGGCGGAAAAGCGTCGGAAAAATTTACGATAAATTCAGGTGCGTGCGACGAGCAACATGGGGTATGCGTGAAAAATCAATCGCATACCCATTCTGGTATGAGGCTTGCTTCTACAGACGCACGTGCGGGCAGGACTGCAGCCCCGCACCTTGCGTAACACCACTCAGGAGGGTCTCATGAACATGTCATTTCGCGGCATCAGGCGCTGGACGGTCCTTGCCGTCGTTGTGGGCGGGATGCTGATCTCGAGCGTCGCTTCGGCACACGTCTGGAACATCGGCTGGAAGTCGGTCAACGGAAACCTGACGTTCTACGGCGTCAGCTATCACACGGATGCGGTGCCGGGACCGAATGATGATTTCACGGTGCATCCCGCGGGCTTCATCATCAACGGGACCAACGTTTCATTCGACTTGGGCAGCGTCGTCGATCTCAACAACTGCTACGGTGCGGGCGGCTTGACGAGCGGCTCATGCTCGTCGGTCTGGAACAGCCTGGGCCTTGACGGTGCGCTGGCCGCGACCTACGACGGGACCGACACCTACGGCAAGTACGCCACCACGACCCTGAGCAGCTCGGAGCTTGCGAGCTACGGCATCGGCAGCGGTTCGAACAGCGTGCTGCTGTCAACCTATGCCGACAACGTGCATTGGGCCGGGGAAACCTTCTCATCGGCCAACGTGCCGATCAACATTGTCGTCACGCCACCGACCAACGGTGTTCCGGAACCTTCCAGCCTGGGCATCATGGGCTTTGGCCTGCTGATCCTGATCGGCATGGTGATGGTTTGCCAGCGTCGTCGCTCGCATGCGAATGACGAATGGACGGCCGCCGTCTGAGCACGAACCATTGACATGGTTGTCGGGGAACAGCGTTCTTCCGACAGCCATGTCGGTGTGTTGATGTCGTGATGAACAAACATGGTTTGAAGAAAGTGAGTGGCGCGGGTTGACGTGGATCGTCACCGCGAAGGAGGGGGTCATGTCGACGAACAGGTTGCATGCCCGGTTGCTGCATTGGGTGCTTGCACCCGTTTGCGCCGGCCTCGTGCTGGCGGGGTGCGGAAACCACGGCAGCGTTGCGGATGCCGCGCGGTACCAGGCGGCAGGTGAGTACCGCTCGGCCTACATCGAGGCCAAGAAGGTTCTGCAGCGCCAGAGCACGAACGCCAAGGCGTGGCTCGCACTCGGCAATGCCAAGCTGATGATGGGCAAGCCGCGCAATGCGCTCAAGGATTTCGAAAAGGCGCGCGCATACGGTGCTCCCGCAGCGGCGTGGGCGGTGCCGATGGGACGCGCGTGGCTGGTGACCCGGCAGTACGACAAGGTCCTGACCAAGCTTCCGGACGGCAAGACCTTCAAACCGCAGACCCGGACCGCGCTTGATGTCGTGCGCGGCGACGCGTATCGCGGCTCGAATCAGGCTTCGCCGGCAGCAAAGGCCTACAAGGCCGCATTGACACTCGATCCGCACAATGCGCGTGCCCTCGCCGGGTTGGTCGCGCTCGCCGTGGCCGGCGATGACATGGCCGTCGCGCACAAGTACGTGCAGCAGGCATTGAAGGTCGCCGCGACAAGCCCGGATGTCTGGGTTGCCAAGGGAGACCTGGCCTTGGCCAACGACGATTTCGCGGGCGCCGCGTCCGCGTACGAGAAGGCGCTTGCCTTGAAGATGCACCGCTGGTTGCCGCAGGACCGGTTCGTGACGCAGTTGAAACTCGCCAACGCGCAGATGCGTCAGGGCCGGTTCGAGAAGGCGCTCGCGAATATCGAGGCACTGGAAAAAATGTCGCCGCAGATGCCCCGGCCTCGCTATCTGCACGCGATGGTGTTGTTCAAGCAGGGGCATCCGGACAAGGCGATCACGCAGCTGCAGCAGGTGCTCAGGCTTGACCCGCACAACGTGCCGGCGCAGTTCCTGATGGGGCGTGTCAATTACGCCAGCGGCAACTATGGGCAGGCGCAGATGTACCTCAGCAACGTGCTGGGCATGGAGCCGGGGAATGCACGCGCGCGCAAGTTGCTCGCGTTGTCGTTCTATCGCGAGGGCAGCTCGTCGCGGGCCTTGGCGACGCTCAAGCCGGCGTTGCCGGGCAACATGTCGGATACCCGGATGTTGGCGATGATGCAGCAGGCCGTGGCCGCCGGGGCCGCCACGTCGCATCCGCGCCGCATTGCCGCTGCCGGCAACAGCGCGGCCGGGCAGTTTGCCGACGTGCACAAAGCGCTCGCGGCCGGCCGCGCCGGCAAGGCCATCGAGCTGCTCAAGGCCATGCCCGAACAAAAGGGTGCCGCAGCGACGCGACGCGCCGGCCTGCTGGTCATGGCCTACGTGCGCAACAAGCAAGCGGATACGGCTGTCGAGACCGCGGCCACGTGGGCCAAGGCGCACCCGAAGATCGGTTCTGCCCATCTTCTTTATGGCACCGCGCTGGTGGCCGCGGACAAGCACAGGCAAGCGCGCGCCGAATACGAGCAGGCGGCCAAGCTTGATCCCGAGAGCGGCGTCGCGCTCCTCAAGCTGGGCAACCTGGATGTGCTCGAGCATCGTTACAAGGACGCGAAAAACCGGTTTGCGGCCGCTCTCGAGAACGCGCCGCACAACGGCGCCGCCATGCTCGAGCTGGGCAAGCTCGCCATGGTCCAGGGCGATCAGGCCGATGCGATCAAGTGGTTCAAGCAAACCATTGCGGCGCAGCCGAAGGCCACCGAGGCGTACCTGCGGCTGATCACGATTTACGCCCGCCGTGGCCGCTTCGACCAAGGAGTGGCGACAGCTCGCAGGCTGGTCGACACCCACCCCGGTGCGCCGTTGGCACTCAATGCGCTCGGGGCGACCGAACTCGACGCCGGGCATCCGGACCAGGCGCTCAAGCCACTTGAGCAGGCGGTCCGGCGTGCACCGAACATCAGCCTGTACCGAGTCAACCTGGCGCGCGCGCAAATCCTGCTCAAGGACGCCAAAAGCGCGCGGACCAATCTGGAGCGGGTGGTCAAGGTCAATCCACAGCAGGTGAAGGCGGTCAGCATGCTGGCGTTCGTGTACCTGCACGCCGGTGACCTTCCGGGGGCGTTGGAACTGGCGCGCACGCTGCAACAACGCGAGGCGAATCGCGTGCGCGGTTACACGCTGGAGGGTGACCTGTACATGGCGGCGAAGGACTTTCGCAAGGCAGCCGATGCCTACCAGAACGGACTCGAGGTGAATTACAGTCGCCCGCTGGTGCTCAAGTATTTCCTGGCGCTGAACGCCGGTGGCGCGCCGAAGGCGGATCAGGGGCCGATCCAGTGGTTGGGAAAGCACGAGAAGGACACGGCCATGCGCATGGTCCTGGCGCAATATCATCTTCACCACGGGCGCTTGAAACTGGCCGAACGCGAGTACCAGACGGTGCTCACGGCATATCCGACCAACGTGATCGCGCTCAACAATCTCGCTTGGTTGTATGTTGTCCGGCATCATCCGGATGCCGTGGCCGTGGCGAAAAAGGCGTACACGCTCACGCCGACCTCGCCCAATGTTGCCGATACCTACGCATGGGCATTGCTGCGCGCCAACCAACCCAAGGCGGCGCTGCCGATCCTGGAGAAGGCTGCAAGGCAGGTGCCGACGGACCCGATCGTCCACTACCACCTCGCCCTGGCGCAGACGCGGTCGGGCAAACCGGCCGCGGCCCACGCGACGCTTGCCGTGCTTACCAAGTCGAAAGCCCGCTACCCCCAGCGCAAGGCGGCCGAGGCGTTGTACCGGCAACTTGGTGGTGCCGGCGCAAACGGTGAGGGTACGCAGTAGCCGGGATGGCGCGTCATCGCCTGACTTCCGGAGCCATCCTGCGTCGGCTGGTGCGCGAAATCGACCTGCTCGAATCACTTTACGGTTGACGCTGCGGCGAGACCTTGCTGCGCGCGGAGCCGCATTGTTGCGTCCGGGGAAACAGTGATGTGACGAAATGACGGTTTTCCGCAGCCGCGACCGTCACCACCTGTTCACCGTGTCCAGCCCGTGCACGATGGTTCGTGCGAGTGCGCGGCTGGTGAACGCGACACCGCTTCGGGGTGGTTCGCATATCCCCATAGCCATGGATCGGCGCATGACGGAGACAGGTCATGAACTCCCTTTCCCGATACCTGCTGGCGTGGATGCTTGTCGTCCTGCTTGGCGTCGTCGTGTCGCCGGCATTCGCCAGCGGCCGTACCTTTGTGCTCGATCCGCACCACACGCAAGTCCGCGTCAGCTGGAACCATCTGGGCTTTTCCCACCCCAGCGCGTTCATGCGCATTGGCAAGGGTATGCTGGTCTGGGACGGCGAACATCCGAGCCGATCGTCGGTACGCGTGACCATCCCCATGTCCAGCATTCATACCCAAGTGTCGGCGCTGGATGCACGACTGCGCTCGCATGTGTTCGAGGCCGGCAAGTATCCGGTCGCAACATTCCGCAGCACGAATGTCGAGCGCGTGGGACAGATGGATGTCTATCGAATCCAGGGCGTGTTGACACTGCATGGCATAGTCCGGCCCATATCGCTGACCGCCACGGTGAACCGATACGGCATCAATCCAGTGTTGAAGGCACCGGCCATCGGCTTCAACGCCGTGGCGACTATCAAGCGCTCGGCCTTCGGCCTGAATGCGGGGTTGCCCCTGGTGGGTGACAAGGTGCGAGTCCACATCACGGCCGAAGCGATCCCGCCGGAAGCGCTGGCGCGTAGAACTCGAGCCATCAAGGCCCGGATTGCCGGTGCCGGGCCGGACCGTCCCGGCATGACTGGCATGGTGGCCGCATCTCGATAACGGGAGTGGTACTGTGCACCGTCTTCTTTGCCTCGTCGTGCCGACACATGGGTTACTCCGAACACGACCTTGACCGCCTCAACAGTCTGGATGGCCCGGAACTGATTGCCGTGATCTCCGAAGATCAGGCGTTCATGGGTGAAACCGAATGGCACACGCATCCGCGCGGTCAGTTCATGTACCTGGAAAGGGGCATGATCTGCATCACCACGCGCACGGATGTGTGGGTGCTGTTGCCACATCGCATCGGCTGGTTGCCGCCGGGTGTTGAACATACGGCGCGTATTGTCGAGCCGGTCAGCACATGGGGTGTATGGGTGGCGCCGGATGCGGCCGCGGGCTTGCCGTCGCGGCCGTCCATGTTGCGTGGCAACCAATTGTTGCGTGAACTGGTGCGGCGCGCGGCAGACTGGGCGCATAGCGATCAGCTCGATATCGAGCAGCAACGCTTGATGAGCGTGTTGATGGACGAGATGCGCCGATCGGTGGTGCCGGAAAGCCCCATCACTTTGCCGATGCCGGATGATCGCCGGTTGCGGCAAGTGGCCGAGGCATTGCTGCGCGACCCGGGTGACACACGCACGCGTGACGAGTGGGCCGCTTGCGCCGGTCTTTCCACACGCAGCCTCAGCCGTCGCTTTCACGACGAGACCGGCATGACCTTCGTGCAGTGGCGCCAGCAGGTGCGTCTGGCGCGGGCGCTGGAACAACTGGCCAAGGGCGAACCGGTGGCCTGCGTGGCCGATGCGCTCGGCTATGCCAGCGTCAGCGCGTTCGTGGCCATGTTTCGCCGCAGCGTGGGGCAGTCGCCAGGCAAATATCTGGATGTGTCCGACATGGGTGCGCCGCTGTCGGTGGCGTGAACACGACCGCCGGCGACAATCCATCGGTCAGGTGTTTCATGAGCATGCGTGTTGCGTCGTTCGTGGGTGGCCGGATCGGCGCATCAATGTCGCGCTCATGCATGGGGTGCGCCATTGCTCGCGCGATGCTCCGGTGATACAGCGTCTTTACGCATCAGGTCGAACGCTTGCGGTGTCGTGCAGGCGCACACTGAACGCTTCGGTTTCCTCGGCGAGATGGCGCGTGTCTCGATCGAGCTGGTTCGACACGCGATCAGCGCATTTTTACCGGTGTTGAAGGCTGGCCAGATAGGCATCAAACATGTCGGCCATGGCATCGGCGTAGACCTTGACCTGCCGTGAACTGCGCGGACTTTTCGAAAACTTGCTGCCGCCGGCGCTGAGTGTGTCGACAATCAGGTCGCCGGCCAACTGGCGCACGGTGCGTGATGCCTCGGGCAAGGCCTCTTGCATGAAGTCCTGGAACACTCGGTTCGCCCGTGCCCGGGGCTCTTTTGCCTCCGGCGCATCGCGATACAGCGGTGCGGCATCGTTGAGCGCCACGCGCACCTGCGCTTCCTCGCATTCCGAGCGAATGAACGTGCGCACCAGGGTGCGTAGTCGCTGCGATGGCGGCTTGGTCGTGTCCTCCAGAATGCGACACATCCGATCGCTGGTGCTTTGCCACTCGTCGGCCTGCAGCCGGAACAAGATGGCGGCCTTGTTGGGAAAGTACTGATACAGCGAGCCGACGCTGATGCCGGCCCGCTCGGCGACCCGTGCGGTGGTGAAACGGGGCGCGCCTTCTTGCTCCAGAACCTGAGTGGCGGCTTCGAGGATGGCGGTCACCAGCAGGCGCGAGCGTTCCTGTTTGGGTTGTTTTCTCGAGGATACGCGGGGACTTGGCGGTTGGCTCATGGGCTTGTCATCGGTTGGCAGTCAATGCGAATAGTCAATGCGACGAATCACTCGTATTCTGTATCGCGAATGATCCATCGCATTTTAGACGGGCGCCGCATGGTGCTCAACCACCAAGGAAAAGCATATGACCACTCTGAACACGCCCCCGCTCGCGCCGTTGCTCGATGACTTGTTCACCAAGGCCGCGGCTGCGACCACTCCGGCCTTGGCGACCATGGATGCTGACGAGCGCACGCGCTTGCTGCACAGCAAGACCGAATACAGCGACTTCTACAGCCGGCTGAAGGATTTGTGGCTGCCCGTGTCGCGCGGCACCGGCACCTTGCTGTACATGCTGACCAGCAGCACCCACGCGCGCTCGGTAGTCGAGTTTGGCACCTCGTTCGGCCTGTCGACGCTGCACATGGCGGCGGCGCTGAAGGACAACGGCGGCGGCAAGCTGATTACCACCGAGTTCGAGCCGTCCAAGGTGGCCCGTTCGCGCGAACATTTCGAGGCCGCCGGGCTGGGCGGCTTGATCGAGATTCGCGAAGGCGATGCGTTGCAAACGCTGGCCGTCAACCTGCCGTCAGCCATCGATTTGTTGCTGCTGGACGGCGCCAAGGCTTTGTACACCGACGTGTTGCGCCTGGTCGAGCCGCACTTGAAACCGGGGGCGCTGATTGTCGCCGACAACGCCGACTTCACCCCCGATTACCTGCCGTATGTGCGCGCCGCGGACAACGGCTATCTGTCGCTGCCGTTTGCCAGCGACATCGAACTGTCCATGCGGCTGGGTTGAACCGGTCGCCACGTTTTCACTTTTTTCAGGAGAATCATCATGCATGTATTTGTTACAGGCGCCACGGGTTGGGTCGGTTCCGCCGTGGTGCGCGAATTGCTCGACGCCGGTCATCGCGTCACCGGTCTGGCCCGTTCGGCGGACAAGGCCTCGACCCTGGCGGCGCAGGGCGTGGATGTGTTGCGCGCCACGCTGGATGATCACCAATTGCTGCACAACGCCGCGGCCAACGCCGATGGCGTGATCCACACGGCCTTCAATCACGACTTCTCCCGTTTTGCCGAAAGTGTCCGGCAGGATCGTCGCGCCATCGAGGCGCTGGGCAGTGCATTGAAAGGCACGGACCGGCCGCTGCTGGTGACCTCGGGCTTGTCGGGGTTGGCACGCGGCGCGAGCGAAGCCGATCAGCCGAATCCGGCCGCGCCACGGCAATCGGAAGCCGCTGCGCGGGCGCTCGCCGAACAAGGCGTGCGGGCCTCGACCATACGTTTGGCGCCGTCCGTGCACGGCGTTGGCGACCACGGTTTTGTGCCCATCGTGATTGAGCGGGCGCGCGAAAGCGGTTTGTCCGGTTATCTGGGCGATGGCCAGAACGCCTGGTCAGGCGTGCACCGACTGGATGCCGCGCGGCTTTACCGGTTGGCGCTGGAGGACGGTGCGGCTGAGCCCGTCTACCACGCGGTCGCCGATGAGGCCATCACCTTCAAGACCATTGCCGAAAAGATCGGTCATCAACTCACCCTGCCGGTGCCGATGTGCGACGCGGAGCACTTTGGCTGGTTTGCGCGCATGGCCGGCGGCGACATGGCCGCATCGAGCGCCCGCACCCGGGCGCAGCTGGGCTGGGAACCGGAAGGTCCGACCCTGCTCGAGGATCTGGACAAGCCCGGCTACTACAACGCTTGAGGCCGGGCTTCCCCAATGAGGAGAACACATGACTTTCACTTCGACTTCCGCACGCGATCCGGCATTGGCCCGTTTGTGGCTGCTGGCCGTGGTGCTTTTCGTTTCCTATCTTTGCGTGGCCATCCCGTTGGCCGTGGTAGCCGTCTATACGGCCGACGGCCTGGGGCTGGGCAATGCCTGGGCCGGGCTGGCCGTGGGCATTGCCTTTGCTTCCACCATCGTCACGCGCGGCTGGGCCGGTGGCTTGGCCGACCGGCGCGGCGCCAAGATCACGGCATGTTGGGGGCTGGCGCTGTATGCCGCCGGTGCCCTGGTGTCGATGGTCGCCGGCTGGCTTGCCGTTGCGCCCGGGGCGGCCTATGCCGTGTTGATCGCCGGGCGGCTGCTGGTTGGATTGGGCGAAAGCCTGACCGGTGTCGGCATCATCACCTGGGGCATCGGCCTGGTCGGGCCGGTGCGTTCGGGCAAGGTGCTGTCCCTGGTCGGCGCCGCCATTTATGGCGCGCTGGCCGTGGGCGGCCCGCTGGGTCTGGGGCTGTATCAGGCCTTCGGCTTTGCCGGGGCCATGGCCGTCAGCGTGGTGCTGCCGATTCTGGGCTTGCTCGTCATCCGGCGCCTGCCGGCAATCACCCGTCAGCCCGACGCGGTCAGGCCGCCGCTCCGTCGCGTCATCCGGCAGATCAGCTGGCATGGACTGGTGGTGTGTTTGCAGGGCATCGGCTTTGCCGCCATCGGCGCATTTTTCGTGCTGTATTTCCAGCAACGCGGTTGGGCATACGCCGGTTTGGGGTTCACGACGTTCGGTGTGGGCTTTGTGCTGGTGCGCATCGTGTTCGGCCATCTGCCGGACCGCATTGGCGGCCTGCGCGTGGCGGCCTTGTCGTTGGCCATGGAGGCGATCGGTCAGCTTCTGATCTGGGGCGCGACGGATCCGGCGGCGGCCTTGACCGGCGCGTTCATGACCGGCCTGGGCTGCTCGATGATCTTTCCGGCCATGGGGCGGGAGGTCGTGCACCGCGTCGAACCCCACTTGCGCGGCACGGCGTTGGGCGGATTTGCTGCTTTCCAGGATCTGGCCTACGGCCTGACCGGACCGCTGGCCGGCTTGCTGGCCGACCGCGCCGGCTATGACGACGTATTCCTGATCGGCGCCGTTGCCGCCGCCGGTGGCTTGCTGGTGGCTCTGGGTTTGCGACATCTGCCGCCAGCCACAGCCGGCACCACGGCGAGAGAGTTTTCATGATGCTGTCACGTTTGAGCGCGGGCCAGACACACGGCCCACAAGTGGAACGCATTCGCCATGATACGCAGCCTTGCGAGTTGCGGGTGGAAAGTGTGTGCTATCTGACGCCGGGCAGTCTGGTCACCCACTGGGCGCATCGACCGCTGTCAGCCGGTAGCGACCCGTGCGCGTTGCTCGACATCCTCCGCACCATCGAGATCGCGCCGGACACGCTGGTATGGCTGGCGGCCGAAGCCACGGTGGTGCGCGCGCTGCGCACTTATCTGCTGGAAGAACGGGATTGCCCCCAAAGTGGCTCAAAGCCGGCGGTTACTGGGTTGCCGGCAAGGTCAATGGGCATGAGCGGTTTGGGTGATGCGGGTATGGTGAGGAACGATCAAGTGCATCAATGGGGGCCTCCAGCTGATGTCTCCAAGTTCGAACATGGCAGGTTGCACCGAACCACGAATGGATGCAGCACCATGTAATGCTTATGCCTCACGGACACGTAATGGCGTCGTGGCGCATGTGTCGATCCTGTACGAGGATAGGTGAACTTGGCTCCGCATTGGCTCGAGAAACGCACCTACCCTCATTTTGCTTGCGTGTTATATCCTTTGATTGATTGCCTTGGATGGGCATATTTCAACAGGGGGTACAGCCATGGCAACGATGCCGAAGCCTGTCAGGCTCGTGAAGTATTTGCGTGACTTGGCACTGTTACGCAGCAAAACGATCCGCAAGGTGGAGGAATACGAACGGGTTCTCTGGCTGGCTGATTTTCCACGTGTGGACGGATGCTACCTGCGCGCTTGGCAGACAAGTGAGCCAGACAATGCGGATATCTGGATGGACGTCTGTGCCCGGCCCGAGCCGCTTCTTCCGGACGTCCCCGAAATATGCGGCGACTGGGTGGATCAAACGGCATTGCGGCAGACCGACCGTGAGCCGAAGCTCAAGGATCACTTGCAAGTACCGGATGATTCAAAAGTTGCTGTCGCTGGCGATTTGCTTGAGCACCACGCATCAACGTCCGGGTTGTCGTTGCAAAATCGCCCGGATGTGCGCGCCGCTTGGGATGATTACGTGCGTGACACGTGGCGACCGTGGGCCACCCGGCACGATGAGTGGTCGGCGCTGCATCATGTTTATACGCAGTTGTTTGCCCTGCATCAGGATCAACTGCGCTTGGGCGAGCGATTCGAGCTTGTTGTCGGGCTGGGTGTGCTCAACTGGAAACCGGATGGTCAGGTCGTTCGTCGGCATGTGGTCACCACATTGGCGTCGTTGGAATTCGATGCCGAAAACCAGCGTTTCTCCGTGCAGCCACACCCTGCAGGCGGCAAGCTGACGTTGGAATTGGACATGGTGTCCCCGGGGCAGTATTCCGCTCATGCGGTGGAGATCGTATCCGAAGCGTTGGTCAAGGCCAGTGGAGATCCTTGGGACAACAGCGTGATCCAAAGCGCCTTGGAGGCGTTGGTGCATTCGCTCGCGGCTGACGGCAGTTTTGCCGATGGCATGGATCCGCCGCAGGGGGCATCTCCAGACTCGCCGCATGTCCAGTACGCGCCCGCGCTGATTTTGCGCCAGCGTACCGACAAGGGGCTGGTGCAAACGCTCGAACGCATTGGCGAGCAGCTTGGCGAGGTACCGCCGGAAGCCGTGCCAGTCGCTTTTGCCCGCTTGGCTGAAGCGGACAACGATTCGCCTGTGGAGCGTCCGGTTGAAAGCCACGACACGCCATCGCGTACTGAACCGGAGCGGATTTTCTTTCCCAAACCTTCCAACGATGAACAGCGGCGCATCATCGAGCAGATGCACGGTTCGGCCAGTGTTTTGGTGCAAGGGCCGCCCGGGACCGGCAAGTCGCACACGATTGCCAACCTGGTCAGCCACCTGCTGGCCACTGGACAGCGCATTTTGGTGACAGCAAAAAATCCGCGCGCCCTGGATGTGTTGAAAAATTTGCTGCCTGAGCCGCTGCAACCATTGAGCATCAACTTGCTGGGCAGCGGTGCCGAAGAGCGACGCTCGCTGGAAAGCAGCGTCAACGGCATGCTGAACAAGAGCCAGACTTGGCGTGCCGATGAAGCCAACGCGGAGCGTGCGCGGCTGGAAGATCAATTGCAGCAGCTGCAAGCCGCTCAAGCGAAAATCCAGCGTCAGTTGCTCGATGCACGTGCGGCCGAGACGCAGTCCGTGTCCGTAGCGGGCGGGCAGTATACGGGGACGCCGGCGACCATTGCCAAAGCCATCGAGCGTGACCGTGCGGATCATGACTGGTTCGAGGATGTGGCAGCTGGCGATGACCCGTGTCCGGTCAATGCCGACAGTCTGCATAAATTGCGCAAGGCACTGGGCTATTTCAGTGGCGAGAAGCGCCAGGAGCTGGCTTGTGCGTGGCCTGATGAGCTGGTGCCCCCGCAGCAATTCGGCGGCTGGGTCGATGCTGAAGAAGCGGCATCGCGCTCCGAGGCCAAATGGCTGCCTTCAGCCGATGAGAATGTGCTGGAACATTTGGCAGAGGCGCCGGACGCGGCGTTGGCGTCGCTTGATAAGGCATTGAGTGCGCTGCAAATGGCTGTTCGCGACCTTGATGCACAAACTCACCCATGGGTGGCCCGGGCCACGATTGAGGTGTTGTCGGGGCGCGCGCGTACCTGGCAGGCCTTGCAACGTGCCACGGAAAATCGCCTCAAGGCCGTACAGCCAGGTTTGAACTTGGTCGATGCCACCCGCATTCGCTGTCCGGAGTCGCTGGACCTTCGCGATGTATTTGATGATGCCTCCGTTTTGCACGAGCATTTTGCCGACGGTGGCGGTTGGGGCTGGGGGCCATTTCGCCCAGAACCGGTCAAGGACCGCCTTTACATCCGCAATATCGACGTGAACGGTCATGCCTGTCGGAAACCCGATCAGGTCGAGCAGCTGGTGGAAGCCTTGCGTGTGCGTCTCGAGATCGAGCGCTTGTGGTCAACCTGGAAGGATCATGAACCGCCTCGCGAGGGGACCTATGCTGTGCAATGCGAGCACTTGGCCGAGGCCAATCATGTGCTGCGTGATGTTCTCGCACTGAAGAGCTTGCTTGTTCCCTGTCGTGCAGTGACCGATAAACAGTCAGGGTTGGAGACCTTTCCATGGGCCGAACCGACCGACCGCGACCGGCTGCACGCATCGATTCAGGTCGTGAGACAGCGTCGCATCAAACAGGCGCAGCAGGGATACTTCACACAAGTAGAGGAGAGTTTGCTGGCTTTGGTCGACGCCGGCAATCCACATGCGGTGGTCGCCGATCTGTTGGCCGCGGTCAGGCAGCGCAATAAAGAAAGTTTTGCTCAGCGTCATTGTCAATGGGAGCGCTTGGGCCGTGAAGCCGAAAATCTGCAGAACGTTGAGGTTTATCTCGGTCATGTGCAAGAGAAGTTGCCCAAATTGGCGAGAACGTTGTTGGACAGTCATGCCGATCCGATTTGGGATACGCGCCTGACGCAGTTGCCGGCAGCGTGGCGCTGGGCGCAAGCATGTTCGTGGTTGACCCGTTATTTCGAACAAAGTGATGTCTCCGCGCTTGGTGCGCGCAGTCAGCAATTGAGCGAAGACCAGCACGATTGCATGACACGTTTGGCGGCCAACCTGGCCTGGTCACATTTTCTTTCTCCGATGGAGGGAAATACACCGCGGCTCAATGATACCCATCGCAGTCACATGCAGGCGTGGAAGTTGGCCATGTCCAAGCTTGGCAAGGGAACGGGCAAGAGTGCTCCGCGTTGGAGGCGTGATGCGCAACAACATCTCAATGCCTGTCGCGAGACCGTGCCAGCCTGGGTCATGCCCTTGCACCGGCTGTGGGATACGGTCAGCCCCAAGCCGGGCATGTTCGATGTCGTCATTGTCGATGAAGCGTCGCAATGTGGCTTCGAGGGCTTGCCGTTGTTCTATCTGGCCAAGAAGCTTCTCATCGTGGGCGATGACAAGCAGATCAGCCCGGATGCCCCAGGGCTAAAAGATGACGATGTGGCCGAGTTGGCCAACAAGCGCTTGCATGATTTCCGGTTCAAACAGCACTTCGGAGCTACTACCAGCCTGTTTGATCACGGCGCATTGCAGTGCGGGAGCTCGCGTATCACCTTGCGCGAGCATTTTCGCTGCATGCCAGAAATCATCGGCTTCAGTAATGCGAAGTTCTACAGTGCCACGCCTTTGCTGCCGATGCGTCAATTCGGAGCGGACCGGCTACCGCCGCTGGAGCATGTGTTTGTGCCGGATGGCTATCGTGAGGGGACGACCTCGCGCGTTCGCAATGTGCCCGAGGCGGATGCATTGGTACAGCGTGTGGTGGATATGTGCCGTGATGCACGCTATGACGGCAAGACCATGGGTGTCATCGCACTGCAGGGGCATGGACAGTCGCCGTATATCGAGACGCAGCTCATGGAGCAGTTGGGTGTTGAAGTCATGGAGCAACGCCGGATCATCTGCGGCGACCCCTACAGTTTTCAGGGCGATGAGCGAGACATCATGCTTCTGTCCATGGTCACGGCAGCGGTCGATGGTCATGGTCAGGCGGTGCGCAATACGGCACTGACCAAGGCCAATTACGAGCGGCGATTCAACGTGGCCGCCAGCCGAGCGCGCGACATGATGATTCTGTTTCATTCCATGCGTGTCGATGACCTGTCACCGATGTGCTTGCGCCGCAAGTTGCTTGAGTATGTAACCGGGACGCGGCCGCAAGAGATCGCGGGTTACCCACGCAATGAGCTGGAGCGCCGGGCGGCGCAAGACAATCGAAGCGTGGTCGGGCCACCCAAGCCGTTCGATAGTTGGTTCGAGGTCGATGTGGCGCTGGCGCTGATTCGTCGCGGCTACAAGGTGATACCGCAATATGAATTCGCCGGGCGACGGATCGATTTGGTCGTTGACGGCGGTGCTTCGCTCTTGGCCGTGGAGTGTGATGGCGACCACTGGCACGGACCGGATCAATACGCAGCCGATATGCACCGACAGCGTCAGCTCGAGCGTTGCGGTTGGGTGTTTTCGCGCGTGCGCGAATCGCTGTTTGAGGCCGATCGGGATGCGGCTTTGGCACCGGTGTGGAGTCAACTGAGTGCGCTGGGCATCGATCCGGCTCAAAGTGATTCGTCCAAGGATGGGGAAGAAGTTACAACTCAAGCCGAGTAGTCAGCATGGCGGATGTACTTTTTGATGTGTGAGCTTTCGTTTTTCCACAAGTGGACCGTGGGTCCGCAGTGCCTGTTCACCGCCTCTGCCTCCTCCCGGCAATTTGATAGCGCTTCGCAAGGGAAGTGAACTCCGACTCCGTTTCAAGGCCGCCGCGCTTATTCAGATGACGGCGTGGCGGAAGCCGGGGCCGATGATGCCGTGCTGACCGTCTCCAGGTAGGTTGTGCACATCACCATCAACTGCCGCAGCACCGCGTCGGTTTTGGCATCTGGCAGCCGGTGTTCGAAGACGCTTCGCACGGTACCGAACACCGTACTCAGCAACGTCAGGTTGACGGTCGGCAAGTCGGTGAAGTGGGCATCGGAGGCGCTGGCCAACATGGCAGCGGTTGCGGCATCAATCCGCTGGCTGAATGCCTGGATCAGCGGCTCATTGTCGATCTCCGCCACGGAGCGGTACAGGGCGCGGGTCATTTCGGGGCGTTCTGTCTTGGCCTTCCAGTAAGTCGTCACCAGGACGTCGATCATGTGCTTGATCGAGTCGCCGTGTTGCTCACGACAGGCCGCTTCCACCCGCTCCGCCAAAATATCCAGGTAACGCTCGTTGACGGCATAGAACAGCGCCTGTTTGTGCGGGAAGTACTGGTACATGGTACCCACGGACACGCCGGCCCGCTCGGCCACGCGTGTGGTCGTTGTCCGTCGTGGTCCGTGGGCGATCAAAACCTGAAGGGTGGCCTCGAATATGACGTCCAATGTGGCTCGCGAGCGCGCCTGACGCGGCTTCTTGCGGGCACTCAGGTGATCCGGGGAGGGCGTGGCCATATGCGAATAATAAAGGTGAATAATGGTTCATATAATGATCGCAACCACCCACCATTAAAAGGTTTTTCATATGTCCAACACGCATCGCATCGCCCTGGTTACCGGCGCCAACAAGGGCATCGGGCTGGAAATCGCCCGCCAGCTGGCCGAAACCGGCGCTTTCGTCATCCTTGGTGCCCGCAACCCGGAACGCGCCGCCAAAGCGGTCGAAATGTTGTCGAACGAGGGGCTGGCCGTACAGTCGGTGTTGCTCGATCTGCATGATCCGGCGGGCATCACGGCCGCGGCCGTGACGATCCGGACGGAACATGGCCGGCTCGACATCCTGGTCAACAATGCGGGCATTGCCGACGCGGAGGACGGCCCGCCCACGGCTTCTTCACCGGAGGCAGCGCGTCGCATCATGGAGACCAATTTCATCGGCACGCTGGCCGTGACGCAAGCCATGCTGCCGCTGCTGCGACACTCCGCCGCCGGCCGGATCGTCAACCTGTCCAGTCCGTTGGGCTCGTTGACGCACAACGGTGATTCGAGCTCCCCATACTATGCGGCGCGCTTGATTGGCTACAACGCGTCCAAGGCGGCGCTCAACATGCTGACCGTGCAGCTTGCCGAAGAGCTCCATGACACACCGATCGTCGTCAACTCCGTGAGTCCGGGCTTCGTGAAAACCGACCTGACCGACCACAACGGCTACATGACCCCCGACGAAGGGGCCAAACTGCCGGTCGAGTACGCGCTGCTTGGCGAGGGTGCGGTCTCCGGCCGATTCGTGGAGCCCGACGGTCCGACACCCTGGTAGGCGTTCCTGTCGTCGCCATGTCACTCTGAAACCGATCGAGGCTGAACACTTCGACCGGTTCCGCGGCGTCCATGTGGACGCTGATGCCGGCAACACTTGCTTGTCGGCGTACATCCGAAAGTGGGGGCGAATCGGGAGCGTCGCCCGGCCGATGCCGTGCCGGTCGGCGGTCTGACCCAACCGGCAGGACTTTGCGATCAACGCCATGCAGCAGGAAGTCCCTTGGCTTTGGCCGGCATGATTTAATCAGGCTTGGCAATTTCCCGGAGCGGGCATGGCCCACAACCAGTTTCAGTTGCTCGGGCAGCGTCGTTTTGCACCGTTCTTCGCGACCCAGTCGCTGGGTGCGTTCAACGACAACGTGTATCGGCAGGCCATCATCGGCATGTTGTTCTGGCTGGGGGTGGGTCCCGAGCAGCGCACGCTGTACACGAATCTGGCGCCGGCGCTGTTCATCCTGCCGTATTTCCTGTTTTCGGCCACGGCCGGGCAGATTGCCGAAAAGCTCGAAAAGTCGCGTCTGATCCGCATCACCACCAGCATGGAAATCGTCATCATGTCGGTGGCGGCGATCGGCTTTGTGACCACCAGCCTGCCGGTCGTGCTGGTGGCCTTGTTCGGTACCGGGGTGCAGTCGACGCTGTTCGGGCCGGTCAAGTATTCGATTTTGCCCACGGTGCTCAAGCGCGATGAGCTGACCGGCGGCAATGGCCTGGTGGAAATGGGCACCTCGATGTCGGTGCTGCTGGGCATGGTGTTGGGCGGCTTGATCTTCGCGGTGGCCGGCATCTGGGGGCCGGTCGCTGCCGGTACGTCCGTGGTCGCGTTGGCCGTCACCGGCAACCTAGTCAGCCGCCTGATCCCGCGTGCGGACGCCGGCGAGCCGGATTTGAAGATCAGCTGGAATCCGTTTGCCGAATCGTTGGCGGTGATGCGTCTGGCGCGGCGGCAGTTGGCCGTGCGCAATGCCATGCTGGGAGTGTCGTGGTTCTGGTTTGTCGGCACCATCATCACCTCGCAGTTGCCGACTTATGCGGTGACCAACCTGGGCGGCGATGCGACGCTGTACATCTTCGTGCTGGCGCTGTTTTCGGTCGGTACCGGGCTGGGGTCGATCCTGTGCGAAAAGCTGTCCGGGCGCACGGTGGAGATCGGCCTGGTGCCGCTCGGGGCGTTCGGCATGACGGGATTTCTTCTCGATCTGTACTTTGCGCGCAGCGGCGCGGCGGCCGTTTCGGGGTTGGACATTTTCGGGTTTCTGGCCAGTGACGGCGCCTGGCGTATCGTCATGGATCTGGTCGGCACCGGCTTGTTCACGGGCTTTTTCGTGGTGCCGTTGTTCGCCCTGATCCAGAGCCGCACGCCGCGCAACGAGCTTTCGCGCGTGATCTCCGCGGTCAACATCCAGAACGCCGGCTTCATCGTGCTGGCGGCCGTGATCGGCATCGCCTTGCAGCGCTGGGCCGGCTGGTCCATTCCCGAGTTGATCCTGGCACTGGCGATCGCCAATCTGGCCGTGGCGATCTACATCTTCACCCTCGTGCCCGAGTTCCTGATGCGCTTTGTCAGCTGGGTGCTGGTGCGCGTGCTGTACCGGCTGCGGGTGCGTCACATCGAGGAGCATGTGCCTGATGAAGGCCCGTTGCTGCTGGTGTGCAACCACGTCAGCTTCATGGATGCCTTGCTGCTCGGGGCTAGCGTGCCGCGTCCGGTGCGCTTCGTGATGTATTACAAGATTTTCCGGCTGCCCGTGTTGAGCTGGATTTTCCGCACCGCCAAGGCCATCCCCATCGCCGGGTATCGTGAGGACCCGGTCATGCTGGAGCGTGCCCTTGACGCCATCGACCGCGAGCTGGCCGACGGCCAGATCGTGTGCATCTTCCCCGAGGGCAGGCTGACCGCCGATGGCGAGATGACGGCTTTCCGGCCCGGTGTCGAGCGGATTCTTGCGCGCCGGGCGGTGCCCGTCGTGCCTCTGGCACTGCGCGGCATGTGGTCGAGCATGTGGAGTCGCAAGCGCAACCGCGCCGAGCACTGGCTGGCGCGTATGCGGCTGCCGCGGCGCTTCCGCGCCCGCGTC
>DASSKC010000117.1:0-2201 GCA_035690885.1 Oleiagrimonas sp.
TCAAAAGGTTGGGGCCGGTTTGTCTGTCCGCATATCTTCGGCGCGCCGTCTCGACAGGCAACCAGCCTGCTTTCGCCGACGCGCCTGTGATCTGCGAACAGACAGACCGGTGACGCCTGCGCGGAGTTAATCAGAGAGTCCTTACTGGAGACCATGCTGGGCATCAGCTCGATCGCGTTCATGCTCGGCTGTTTATGGCCCGGGGGGCTCGCGTGGGGATTGATTGCCGGCTTGCTCACGTTCGGCGCGTCCCATGGGGTGTTTCTCGTTTGGAGTTTCGTGAAGTGGTGAAGCGCCTGCGGTGGTCAGCGGCCGCCTGCTGAATGTGAGCGTGCGTACCCTTGCGGTACCCATCCGTACCCGATTTGCGCGTCGGATCGTCGCGTTATAACATTGATTATAACGTTGACGAGATCGGTCCCATGAAACTCAAGATCACCACCATCGGCAATTCTGCCGGCGTCATCCTGCCAAAAGACCTCATGGCCCGGTTGCGCCTGGAGAAGGGCGATGAGCTG
This sequence comes from Oleiagrimonas sp., assembly GCA_035690885.1. Taxonomy (GTDB): domain Bacteria; phylum Pseudomonadota; class Gammaproteobacteria; order Xanthomonadales; family Rhodanobacteraceae; genus Oleiagrimonas. Next base: position 519 of record DASSKC010000117.1, read on the forward strand.
TATGCGCTGGAGACGCCGGATGGCATCACGTTGACCAGCTATGATCCGGTGTTCGCTGAGCAGATGGCGGTGGCCGAAGCGGTGATGCGCGAGGACCGGACCTTGCTGCGCAAGCTGGCTGACAGCTGATGTTTTGGTTGCGCAAGGCCCTCGTATTGGCGATCCACGACCGTCAGTTGCTGGAGTACGGTGGCAGCAGTGGTGTGCGTGATGAGACATTGCTCGATTCGGCGTTGGCGCGTCCGCAACAATTGCAAGCCGATGGTGACCCCGAGCCGGACCTGGCTGCGCTTGCGGCCAGTCTCGCCTTTGGCCTGGCGCGTAAGCATCCATTCGTCGATGGCAACAAACGAACAGCCCATGTCGGCTATCGAACATTCCTGGCGCTCAATGGCAGCGAGCTGGTTGTCGGTCAGGAAGACAAGTATCTTTCCATCCTGGCGCTGGCCGAGGGCCGCATGAGCGAGGCGGAGTTCGCGGCCTGGTTGCGTCGGCATCTGCGGCCCGCCGCGGCACAATTGCACGAGACGGCAGCCGCGTATCGCAAGTAGCTCAACCATGCAAAACGGGCCGCGCAAGGCGGCCCGTTCGAGTGTGTTGCGTGATTGCCGCCGCGCTTACAGTTTGGCGGCCTTGCGCAGTACCTCGGCCTTGTCGGTTTTCTCCCAGCCGAAGGCAGTGGCTTTTTCCGATTTCTTGACCATCTTGCCGTTGGCTTGATGCTCTTCCCAGCGGTAAGTGTGCTGGAACGGCTTGCGGCCGAAGTGGCCGTAGGCGGCGGTGAGCTGGTAGATCGGGTGGATCAGGTCCAGGTCGTGGATGAGGTTGTACGGGCGCAATTTGAAGTGCGCGCGCACCAGTTTCTCGATCTTCTCGTCGGCGATTTTGCCGGTGCCGAAGGTGGTGACAGAAATCGAGGTCGGTTCGGCCACGCCGATGGCGTAGCTGAGCTGCACTTCGCATTTGTCGGCCAGGCCGGCGGCGACGATGTTCTTGGCCACGTGACGGGCGGCGTAGGCGGCCGAACGGTCGACCTTGGACGGATCCTTGCCGCTGAATGCGCCACCGCCGTGGCGACCCATGCCGCCGTAGGTGTCGACGATGATCTTGCGCCCGGTCAGGCCGCAGTCGCCGACCGGTCCGCCGATGACGAACATGCCGGTCGGGTTGATGTGGATCTTGTTTTTCGGCACCGCTTCGAGCCACTTCTTCGGCAGGACCGGCTTGAGGATGTGTTCGCGCACGCCTTCGATGAGCTCGCTGCGCTTGATGCCCGGGTCATGCTGGGTCGACAGCACGACTGCGTCGATGCCGGCCACCTTGCCGTTGTCGTAGCGCAGCGTGAGCTGGCTCTTGGCATCCGGACGCAGCCACGGCAGCGGCGAGTTCTTGCGCTTGCGCACCTTGGCCTGCTGCTCGACCAGACGGTGCGAGTAGTGGATGGCCGCCGGCATCAGCTCCGGCGTCTCGTTGCAGGCGTAGCCGAACATCATGCCCTGATCGCCGGCTCCCTGTTCCTCGGGCTTCTTGCGGTCGACACCACGGTTGATGTCGGGCGATTGTTTGCCGATCAGGTTGAGCACGCCGCAGGTGGCGCCATCGAAACCGACGTCGGAGGAGTCGTAGCCGATGCCGAGGATGACCTTGCGCGCGATGTCTTCCACGTCGATCCACGCATCCGTG
>DASSKC010000118.1:0-8638 GCA_035690885.1 Oleiagrimonas sp.
GACGTGCTCGAGGGCAATTACCCCGGCGAGGCGGTGCCGGATCTGGTGGTATGCGTGGCCGACGCCACCAATCTGCGACTGCATCTGCGCTTTCTGCTGGAGCTGCGCAGTATCGGCCTGCCGGTGGTGCTGGCATTGAACATGATGGACGACGCCAAGCGCCGCGGGATCAAGATCGACATTCCCGAGCTGGAACGCCGTCTTGGCGTGCCCGTGGTTGAAACCGTCGCGGTCAAGCGTGGCGGAGTGCGGGCCTTGGCCGCGCGTGTCGATGGCGATGTGCCGGCGGTGCTGCCCGAACATCAGCGCCGCGTGAGCGATCGCGGCAACCTGCATGCGCAGGTGCGCGAGATCATGCGCGACACGGTGGACATGCCGCGGGTCACGGCGCGTCTGGATGACGCGCTCGACCGGGTCGTGCTGCATCCCGTACTGGGCCTGGTCATCCTGGCCGCGGTGATGTTCCTGATCTTCCAGGGCGTGTACACGCTGGGCACGCCGATGACCGATATCATCGCCAACGGCTTTGCCTGGCTGGGTGTGCAGACCGCGGCGTGGCTGCCTGCCGGGCCGCTGCAGGGGCTGATCGTCGACGGCATCTTTGGTGGTCTGGGCACGGTGCTGGGCTTTTTGCCGCTGATCCTGGTGCTGTTTTTCTTCATCCTGACGCTGGAAGAATCCGGTTACCTGCCGCGTGCCGCGTTCCTGCTTGATCGCATGATGGTGTCGGTCGGCTTGACCGGGCGCTCGTTCATTCCGTTGCTGTCGAGTTTTGCCTGCGCCATCCCCGGCATCATGGGCACGCGCAGCATCACCGATCGGCGTGATCGCCTGACCACCATCCTGGTGGCGCCATTGATGACGTGCTCGGCGCGTCTGCCGGTTTATGCGTTGCTGATTGCCGCCTTCATTCCGACGCGTCCGGTGTTCGGCGTGTTCAATCTGCAAGGGGTGGTCCTGTTCGCGTTGTACGTGGCCGGCATTGTCGGCGCCATGGTCGTGGGTTGGGTGATGAAGCACATCCGCCGCGACAAGAGCGAGCATGCCCTGCTGATGGAACTGCCGTCCTACCGGTTGCCCAAGCCGCGCGACATCGCGCTGGGCCTGTACGAGCGCGGCGGCATCTTCATGAAACGCCTGACCGGCGTGATCCTGGCATTGACGGTGCTGATGTGGGCCTTGTCGAGCTTTCCCGCGCCGCCGCCGGGTGCGACCGAACCGGCCATCGACTACTCCATCGCCGGCTATCTGGGTCATGCGTTTTCGTACATTTTCGCGCCGATCGGCTTCAACTGGCAGATGAGCCTGGCGCTGGTGCCGGCCTTTGCCGCGCGCGAGACGGCGGTGGCGGCGCTGGCCACGGTGTATGCCGTGGGCGGCGATGCCGGCGCGCTGGGGCCGGCACTGGCTTCGCATATCTCGCTGGCCACGGCCTTGTCGTTCCTGGTGTGGTTTGCCTATGCGCCGCAATGCATGTCGACGCTGGCCATCATCAAGCGCGAGACCAACTCCTGGCGCACCGTGTTCATCTCCTTCGGCTACCAGTTCGTGATGGCCTATGTGGCTTCGTTGATCGTCTACCAGGTTGCGAGTGTCTTGTGGTCATGAGCACGGGTCTTGTCATCCAGTACGTGATCGTCGGCCTTGTCGTGCTGGCCTGCATCTGGCTGGCAATGCGCAAGCTGCTGCCGAAGACGACCAACCGCTGGCTGGCCGCCGCGTCCATCCATTTTGGGCGCAAACGCGAGTCGCGCGTGGCGCAGGTGCTCAGTCGTCGCCTGCAGCCCAAGGCCGCCACGTCGCACAGTTGCGCCGACGGCTGCGCCACCTGCGGCGCGTGTGGTCCGAAAAGGCCGGCCGCCGCACGGTCGCGCGACGAGCAAAGCGTGCCGTTGCACTTCATGCCCATCCCCGAGCGCGACGGCAAGCGTTCGTCATAGGGGCTCTGCCTTACACCGACATGACGCGCACGCCTTGCTCGCGCAACATGTCGAGCGCTTCGCCTGACGCGTTGGTGTCGGTGATGACCACGTCCAGTTCCGTCACGGGGATGATGACCGAGAGGCTGCGCCGGCCCAGCTTGCTGGAGTCGAGCACGGCAATGGACTCACGCGCCGCGTGGACCATTTGCGCGTTCAGCGTCGCTTCCTGCGGATCGGGCGTGGTCGCGCCAACGCGCGGGTCGAGACCGTCCACACCCAGGAACAAGCGGTCGGCGGTGAGTTTGGACAAGGCTTGTTCGGCGTCGGTGCCGGTCAACGAGTAGGACGTGGGGCGCAGCATGCCGCCCAGCATCATCACGCGAACACCTTGCAAGCCGTTCAATTCCATCGCGATGTTGAGCGCATTGGTGATCACGGTCAGCGCGAGCCAGCGGCGCTGGCGGATCTGTCGCGCGATTTCCACCGTGGTCGAGCCCGAATCGAGAATGATGGTTTCGCCGTCGCCGATCAGCTTGGCCGCCGCGGCGCCAATGCGGCGTTTTTCGGCCAAGTGCCGGGTTTCCTTGACCGGCAGCGGCGTGTCGGTGCGGGCCACGGCCGCCGGCAGCGCGCCGCCGTGCGATCGGGTGATGGCGCCGGCGCGGGCCAGTGCGTCCAGGTCGCCGCGAATGGTCACGGCGGAAATGTCGAAGTGTCTGGCCAGCTCGTCCACTGTCGCGCGGCCATCGACTTCGACCATCTCGACGATGTGCCGGCGACGCTCCTCGAGGAGCATGCGCGGAACTTTCGAACCGGCCTTCGGTGGTTTGTTCATCACTCGATTCCAAACAGATACGCGCTGTTGTCGTGATAGACCTTGCGCACAATGGTGTCGGAAAGCTTCAAGCCGTAGATCGACCAGCGCCCCTGTGGTGGTTTGAATGCCGGTGCGTAGTCGAAATATTCGTCCTCGGTTTCGAGGAAGCGGTAATAGATCTCGTACAACTCGTCCGAGAACAACTGCTGCGGCACGTCATCGCCCCACGGTGAAGGTACGGCGTCGGTACCGAAAAGGATGCGGTCCTGGTACTTGTCGAAAAATCGCTGCGCGATGCGTGGCTGACGACCCAGCTCGGCGATACGTGCGCTGATGTCCACCAGCGTGTTGGGATAACGGTCCAGGCAAGCGGATACGGCGGCCAGGTTTTCCGCGTTGTTGCCGACGTGGAGCAGGACGAAGGTGGTGTCCGGATGACGCGCGATGACGCGGTCGCGTGCCTCGATCAATGTCTTGTGGTCGGGATATTCCGGCCCGTAGAACGACCAGTCCGGATGTTGCGCCAGCTCCTCGTAGCGTTCGTTGCTGGCGTCGATGGGCAGGAAAAATGCCTCGGGGTCGGAGATGTGCATGAACACCGGCATGTCGTGCGCGGCGCAGGCTTCCCACATCGAGTCGAAGCGTTTGTCGTCGACCGCAACCAACGGGCCTTCGTCGATGTTTTCGCGCAGATAAAGGCCCAGGGTTTTCAGCAGTTTCAGACCGCGCGCGCCGACGCGGTGGGCGTGCTCGATCGCCTCGCCCTGGCGGCGTGCAAAGTCCGGCTCGGTGAACAATCCGAAGGACGGTTCGGTCAGCGTCAGAAAACGCCCGGGAGCGGCCTCGTCGAACGTGCGGATGCTTTGCTCGAGCCCCTTGCCGGTGCCGCCGGTCAGGTTGACCAGCGTCTTGATGTGCTTGCGGTCCATGATAGGCAGCAGGTCTTCTGGCCGTGCAAAGACGGTGATTTCCTCGCCCACCGACACGCCGCTGCGTATCTCGCGGGTCCAGGTGAGATGTGCGTGCATGTCGATGACCGGAAAGCGCGGTTGCGGCACCCGCGTTTCCGGCACGTGCAACATGCTGCGGGGTTTGAAGTCCTCGAGCTTGAGGCCGGACTTGCTTTCGTCGGGCGCGGTTTCAAGCGGGTTCTTGCCCTTGTCCTCCAGTCGCACGGTGCCGGCGTGCGTGGGTGGCGCGCAACAGAAACAGTGATGGTCGTGACTCATGGCGGATTCGATGATGCGGATGGGAGAGGGGTGACGCCGCGATCAGGTTCGACGGCGTGTGCCTGCGGGATCTCGCGCACTGACGGGTCAGTGCGAAAATCGAAGCTTGCATGCTGCTGTTGATTTCAAATAGTCTTTCGATAACTTGCGTAATATTTCGCAAACTTTCGATATACGATCATATTCAGTCAGGTGGGCAGGCCTGTCAAACCCGTTGACCCATTGCATCCGTCGCACGCACCGGACCGCGGCACGGTACAAGCTTTCAGCCAGACCGAGAGTTCAATCATGATGGCATCGACATTGTTCACCACGACGCCGGATTCGCACCACGGGTTCGGATCGTGGCTCAAGGTTTGCGTGCTTGGCACGGCGTGCCTGTTTGCCGCCGGCACCACGGTCGGCGTCGCTCATGCCGCGGCGGACACCAGCCACTTCGGCAACGCGTTTGTTTCCGCGCAGTGGAATGTCGCCGACGGCAAACTCCGCAATCTGGTGGTGACCGACAAGATCAACCACAAGACGATTCCGGTGACCGCGCCATTCAAGCTGACGCTCAAGGACGGCAGCACGCTTGGTGTGAAGAACATGCATCTCGTGTCCATGCCCCATCAGGTCACTCTCGAGGCGAAGCCGGATGCGGCGCGCTTGTCCGCGCGGTTGCCGGGCAAGGCCGTCGCGGCCAGCTTCCGCAGCAAGAACGGCGACATCAAGGTCGACTGGCGTCTGGTGCAGCGCAAGGGGTCACATTACCTGCGCGAGATCGTCACCATTTCCGCGACCGGAAGTGATGCGGCGATCGAGCATGTCGACCTGTTCGATCTCAAGGCCAAGGGCGCCATCGTCAAAGGTTCCGTGAAGGGCGCGCCCGTGGTGGCCGGCAACAACTGGTTCGGCTTCGAGTTTCCGATGTCGCATACCCAGGCCTGGAGTGGCAAGGTGCGCATGTGGGTCAACCGCTCGTTGCCGCTCAAGAAGGGCCATTCGGTGACTTATTCGGCGGTCATCGGTGCGGCCCGACCGACCCAGCTGCGGCGTGACTTCGGCAACTACGTCGAGCGCGAACGCGCACACCCGTACCGTCCGTTCCTGCATTACAACTCGTGGTACGACATCGGCTATTTCACGCCCTACACGGAGAAGCAGGCGCTCGAGCGCATCAACGCGTTCGGCAAACAGCTGGTCGAAAAGCGCGGCGTGAAGATCGATTCGTTCCTGTTCGACGATGGTTGGGACGACTACAGCGGGGCCTGGCATTTCAGCAAGGCGTTTCCGAATGGCTTCAAGCCGCTGTGCAAGGCCGCCGGCAAGTATGATGCCGCACCCGGCATCTGGCTGTCGCCGTGGGGTGGCTACGGCAAGCCGCATGACGAGCGCATCAAGAACGCGCGCAAGCTCGGCTACGGCATCGTCGACGATGGTCTGGCGCTGTCGGCACCCAAGTACTGGAAGCGCTTCCATCACGTGGTGATGACGCTCTTGAACGACGATTGCATCAACCAGTTCAAGCTCGACGGCACCGGCAACGTCAACAGCGTCTATCCGGGCAGCAAGTTCGACAGCGATTTCGACGCCGCCATCCAGCTGATCGAAGACATTCGTGCCGACAAGCCCAATACCTTCATCAACTTGACGACCGGCACCTGGGCCTCGCCGTTCTGGTTGCGTTACGCCGACTCGATCTGGCGTGGCGGTTACGACCACAACTTCACCGGTGTCGGCAGCAAGCGCGAGCAGTGGATCACCTATCGCGATGCGCAGACCTATCAGAACATCGTGATGAAGGGGCCGTTGTTCCCGCTCAATTCGCTGATGCTGCACGGCATCATCTACGCCGAGCATGCCCGCGGCCTGGATACCGACCCGGGGCATGACTTCGCCAACGAGGTGCGCAGTTACTTTGCCACCGGTACCGACCTGCAGGAGATGTACATCACCCCGTCGCTGCTGAGCGATCACGACTGGGATGTGCTGGCCGCTGCCGCCAAGTGGGCGCGCGCCAATGCCGACGTGCTCGAAGACACGCACTGGATCGGTGGTGACCCGGGTCGTCTGGATGTCTACGGCTGGGCGTCGTGGACACCGGTCAAGGCCATCATCACCTTCCGCAACCCGAGCAGCAAGCCGCAGCTGGCCGTGATCAACCTGCGCAAGCAGCTCGAACTGCCCAAGGGTGCCGCGCGCAACTTCAGCGTGAAAGACGTCTGGAAAACCGGCGGTGACAGCGTACCGGCCACGCTCAGTGCCGATCACCTGACGACGATCGAACTCAAGCCGTTCGAGGTGTTGACGCTGGCATTGAAGCCCGCGCAGGGGGATTGAGCATGCCAGCCCCGCACAGGATGCGTGCCGCCAAGCCAACTGAGGACCGTGCATGAAACGCCGTACCTTTTTGCAGTTGAGCGTGCTGACACCGTTGGCGCTGGGCGCAAGCCGCTTTGCGCGCGCCGGCACCGTACCGGCGGTCATGGCCGCACGGATCGCGCCGGATGGTCGCAAGCACCGCTTCACGTTCGCATCGCAACAATTCATGCTCGACGGTCAGCCGTTCCAGATCCGCGGCGGGCAGATGGATCCCATCCGCATTCCGCGCCAATACTGGCGTCATCGCATCCGCATGGCGCGGGCCATGGGTCTGAACACCATTGCCTGCTACCTGATGTGGAACGAAGTCGAGCCGGAGCCGGGACAGTTCGATTTCAGCAGCGGATCGCGCGACTACGCCGAGTTCATCAGGATGTGTGGCGAGGAAGGCATGTGGGCCTACGTGCGTCCCGGTCCGTATGTCTGTGCCGAATACGATTTCGGCGGCTTGCCGGCATGGTTGCTGCGCAACCCGGAAACCAAAGTGCGTCATGGTGACAACAAGCCGTACATGGATGCGGTGGCGCGTTATTTCGATGCCCTCGCGCCGCAGCTCAAGCCGTTGATGGTCGACAACGGCGGCCCGATCCTGATGGTACAGATCGAGAACGAATACGCCTCGTTCGGCACCGACCTCGCCTATCTGGAAACCCTGCAAAAGATGTGGCGTGATCGTGGCATCGACGGTCCGTTCTCGCTTTCCGATGGACTGACGCAGATCCAGAACGCCGGCACCTACGTGCCAGGCACCGCCCTGGGTCTTGATGGCAGCACGGATTTTGTCGCCGCGCAGCGCATTGCCGGCGAGGCTCCGGTGTGGGTCGGCGAGGGCTACACCGGCTGGCTGTCGCACTGGGGCGACAAGGGTTTCCAGTCCGACAACTATGCATCGACGCTGCGTCAGCTGATGGCCGATGGCCGTTCGTTCAACCTGTACGAAGTGCACGGCGGCACCAATTTCGGCTTCGGTGCCGGGGCCAATTCGCAGGGTGACGGCAGTCATTTCAAGGCCGACATCACCAGCTACGACTATGGCGCACCGATTACCGAGCAGGGTGCGGCCAACGACGATTACCATCGCTTCCGCACGATCATTGCCAGTGCCCTGGAACGCAAGTTGCCGGAAATCCCGGCGACGCCGGCGGTGGCCCGCTTCGGCGAAGTCATGCCGCGGGCGTGGGCCTCGATATGGGACCAGTTGGCCTCACCCAGACATGTCACGCAGCCGCAGTCGAACGAAATCCTGTTCGGCCAGAATCAGGGCATGGTGCTGTATCGCACCCACGTACATCTGGACCAGGAAACGCCGTTGCATGTCGAGCGCGTGCACGACTACGCCACCGTGTTTGCCGACGGTGATTACGTGGGCACCATCTCGCGCGTGCAGGCCAAGGGCGTGCCCGAAGGCGAGACGGTGATGCTGCCCGCATCGGCGGGCAAGACCACGCAGATCGACATTCTAGTCGACAGCTTCGGCCATGTCGGTTACGGCACGTATATCCGTGACGGCAAGGGGCTGGTCGGCGCCGTGCATCTGCCTACGCGCATGTTGCGTGACTGGCAGGTATTCGCCTTGCCGCTGGATGCGCAATGGATGGACAAACTGAAATCATCGGCGCAACCGACCGAACGCCCCGGAATCTTTTTCCGTGCCACGGTCACGCGCAACGACGCCGTGGACAGCTACGTCGACATGAGCGCCTGGGACAAGGGTTACGTCTGGGTCAATGGCCACCTGCTGGGCCGCTACTGGCACATTGGTCCGCAGCAACGCCTGTACTGTCCCGCCGGCTGGTGGAAACAAGGCGACAACGAGGTGGTGATCTTCGACCAGCATCGCACCAAGGCGTCACCGATCTGGGGCGTGCTGACGCTGTAGGAAATCTCGAATAACCACACCCACCGCAGGAGCGCGGTGCTTGCATTCACGTGGGTCTGTGTGGAACATGTGCGTCCACAACCAGTGTGGGGATGGCGCATGAACGGTCGGCGGCTGCGGTTGGCGTGGGTGACAGGATTGATCCTGATGGCTGGCGTGACGTGTGCGCATGCCGCGCCATCGGGCAAGCACGCATCGCTGCCGCCGGTCACGGCCGAGCAGGTCGCGCCGCATGTCTGGTACCTGTACGCCGCCGGCGGCAACATGACCGCCTTGATCGGCGAGGACGGCGAAACGTTGCTGGTCGATGCCGAATTCAAGGCGCTCGTGCCGGAAATCATCGCCAAGCTGAAGGCGATCGGCGGCGATGCACCACGCTTCGTCATCAACACGCATTATCACGGCGACCATACCGGCGGAAACGGCG
>DASSKC010000119.1:0-28738 GCA_035690885.1 Oleiagrimonas sp.
GTGCGAGGCCGAACACATCGACGGCGGCATGAACGCCGCCGAGAAGGAATCCAGGATCGACTGGCTCAAGGCCGACACACCCGCAGACACCTGCCGCATCCTGTCCAACGTGCGCTGCCTGTCCGAGGGTGTGGACGTGCCCGCGCTGGATGCCGTGCTGTTCCTCACCCCGCGCAACTCGCAGGTGGATGTCGTGCAATCGGTGGGCCGCGTGATGCGCAAGGCCGATGGCAAAGCGCGCGGCTACATCGTGCTGCCGGTGGTCATCCCCGCCGGCATCGAGCCGCACGAAGCGCTCAACGACAACAAGACCTACAAGGTCGTCTGGCAGGTACTGCAAGCCCTGCGCTCGCACGATGACCGCTTTGACGCCCACATCAACAAGCTCGACCTCACCGGCCCGGACAAAAAGCGCATGGAAGTGGTCGCCATCACCGGCGACGTGAAGAAAAAGTCCAAAACCCCGAGCAAAAGCGACAAGCAACGCAGCAAGGCCCGCGGCGGCTCATCCATCGGCCAGGCCGTGGCCGATCCACGCCCCGAACAAGGCAGCCTGGAACTCCAGATCGGCGAAATCGAGCGCGCCATTTACGCCAAATTGGTCAAGAAGGTCGGCAACCGCCATCACTGGGAAGACTGGGCCAACGACATCGCCAAGATTGCCCGCACCCACATCGACCGCATCCACGCCATTCTGGAAGACGAAACCAACACCCATGAGCGCGAGGTGTTCGCCGAGTTCACCGCCGAACTGCGCGACGACTTGAACGACGCCATCAGCGACGACGAAATCATCGAGATGCTGGCCCAGCACCTCATCACCCGCCCCGTATTCGACGCGCTGTTCAAGGACTACAGCTTCGCCCGCCACAACCCCATGTCGCGCGCCATGCAGAAAGTGCTGGATGCCCTGCAGGAACACCATCTCGACAAGGAAGCCGACACCCTGGAGCGCTTTTACGAAAGCGTGCGCATGCGTGCCGAAGGCATCGACAGTGCCGAGGGAAAGCAGAAGATCGTGGTCGAGCTGTACGACAAGTTCTTTCGCAACGCCTTCCCGCGCATGACCGACCGCCTCGGCATCGTCTACACGCCGGTGGAAGTGGTCGACTTCATCCTGCACAGCGTGCAACACATCCTCAAGAGCGAGTTCGGCGAAGGCCTGGGCAGCCAGAACGTTCACATTCTCGACCCGTTCACCGGCACCGGCACCTTCATCACCCGCCTGATGCAATCGGGCCTGATCAGCAAGGCTCAGCTGGAACACAAGTACCGCCACGAAATCCACGCCAACGAAATCGTGCTGCTGGCCTACTACATCGCCGCCATCAACATCGAATCGACATACCACGGCATCATGGGCGGCGATTACGTGCCGTTCGAAGGCATCTGCCTGACCGACACCTTCCAGATGTACGAGAAGGATGATCTGGTCGACGCGCTGCTGGTGGACAACAGCCAGCGTCGCAAGCGGCAGAAGGCGCTCGATATTCGGGTCATCGTGGGTAATCCGCCCTATTCCGTGGGCCAGGGCGATGCCAACGCCAACAACCAGAACATCGGTTACCCCACACTGGACGCCAACATCCGCGACACCTATGCCGCCCGCTCCACAGCCACCAACAAGAACTCACTTTACGACAGCTACATCCGCGCCATTCGCTGGGCGTCCGATCGCGTCGGCAAGTCGGGCATCATCGGCTTTGTCACCAATGCCGGCTGGCTGGATGGCAACACCGCCGATGGCATGCGCCAATGTCTGACCGACGAATTCTCCAGCCTGCACGTCTTTCATCTACGCGGTAATGCTCGTACCAGTGGCGAACAGCGCCGCAAAGAGAAGGACAACATCTTCGGCATGGGCAGCCGTGCCCCGGTGGCCGTATCGCTGTTGGTGAAGAATCCTGATGCGGCGGCGCATGGCCGCATCCAGTTTCACGACATCGGCGACTACCTGAACCTCAAGGACAAGCTCGACAAGATCGCTGCCTTCGGCAGCATCGCCGGCATCAGCGAAGCCAAGGGCTGGCAAACGATCACCCCGGACGAACACGGCGACTGGCTCAACCAACGTGATACCAGTTTCGATGCCTTCATCCCCATGGGCGACAAGAAAAGCGACGAACCGACGCTGTTCGCCAATTACTCCAACGGCGTGAAGACCCAGCGCGATGCATGGTGCTACAACGCCAGCAAGCAAGCCGTCAGCGCCAACATGACGCGCATGATCGAGTTCTACAACAGCGAAGTCGACCGTTTCGATGTCGCATATCCGGACCTGGGCAGCCAGGCACGTAAAGACAAAGTAGACGGCTTCATCGACGCCGACCCCACTCGCATCAGCTGGACTCGCGCGCTGAAGCAGGATCTGGCCAAGGACCACCACTTCGAATTTGAACGCAAGGATTTGGTCATCGGCTTGTACCGCCCGTTCTGCAAGCAGTGGATGTACTTCAACCGCCGCTTCAACGAGATGGTCTACCAGGTACCGCGCATGTTCCCGCATGCCCATGCCGAGAACATCGTCATTGGCTACTCGGCACCCAGCCAGCGCAGCGGTTTTTCGGTGGGCATCAGCAACTGCGTCCCCAGCCTCCACGCCATCGACATGGTCGGTTCGCAATATTTTCCCCTCTACCTGTATGACGAAGCCTCGCCATCACGGGAGAACGACAACGACCTGTTCACGCCGGAACAAGGCGAAGCCGCGCCATCGCGCCGCGACGCCATAACCGATGCCGGCCTCGCCCACTTCCAGGCCGCCTACCCCGGTGAAACCCTCACCAAGGAAGACCTGTTCTACTACGTCTACGGCCTGCTGCACTCGCCCGACTACCGCGAGCGCTACGCCGCCAACCTGTCCAAGGAGCTGCCGCGCATCCCGTGCCTGAAATCCTTTGCGGACTTCCGCGCCTTCAGCCAGGCCGGCCGCGACCTGGCCGAGTTGCATCTCAACTACGAAACCGTGCCCATGTACGCCAAGGCCAAGGTGATCGGTGGTGACGGCAAACCACTTGACCTCGGCCACCCGAAGACACTGGATTCCCGCCTGCGCGGGAATGACGAGCGGGAGAAATTCTGGCGGGTCGAAAAAATGAAGGTGCCCAAGCAAGGCAAGCACAAAGACCTCACCCGCCTCATCTACAACCCCAAGATCACCGTCACCGGCATCCCGCCCGAGGCGTACGACTACGTCGTCAACGGCAAACCCGCGCTGGACTGGGTGATCGAGCGCCAGTGCGTCAAAACCGACAAGGCCAGCGGCATCGTCAACGACGCCAACGACTGGGCCATCGACACCATGCACAACCCCCGCTACCCGCTGGAACTGTTCCTGCGCGTCATCACCGTCAGCCTCGAAACCATGAAAATCGTCCGCGCCTTGCCCAAGCTGGATCTGGCCAACCACTGAAGCACTGGCCGACAACCACTCCACCATTCATCAACGATCGACGATGCAATACACCAAGCCATGGAAACGCTATCGAGAACAACTCGACGCTGGACGTGATCAATCTGGCCGAAGCGAATGAAGCAGCACCTGCTCAGCTTCCCGGACTTGAGACATCTCGATCTGGGTTTGGCCGGGATGGGTGCCCCCGAACGCTGGCAAGAGATCTGGCAAGACAAGTACAAAAAACCCCTCCGCAGCTTCATCACCGAAGCGAATCCACCGGGAGGGGCCGTGTTACTGCCAAGCGTAGTCAACCATCGCCGACCCCGTCAACGGCTTCGGCGGCATCTTGTTACAGGCCAGAGCGTATCGGATTGTAAAAGCTTCGGATGTATCTGGTGACGGCGCACAGGTTTGCCGCCGGGTTTCGTACGCACTCATGGCGACGGGACGCGAAACGGAGCCTACGGACCGTCATCGACAGCCAAAAGATCAGCTGCGAACAAGAATAAATCTCGCCACGACCATCACGCTGCGCGTTCACTCAGCGGAACATGAATTTCCAGCTCGTCAAAGGGTGCACTGACCCCGTTCTCGCCGCGCTCCACCAGCCCCAAGGCCATCAGTCGCTGCACGTCACTGTGCACGTTGCTGTAGTTGCGCCCCAGCGTCTTGGCCAGCGCGTAGATGCTCTGGGGGCCCTCCTGCCGCAGGGTTTCCAGTGTGCGCAAGCGTTCGACGGTCAGTTCCGCGAATACTTGCGCCGCGCTCTCGAAGCCGAGGCGGAAGTCGGTGGCTTGTGCGTGGCCGCTTGCGTGAGCTTGTGCGGCAGCCATCGCGCGCCGATGCATGTCGTTGTTGCTGGCAATTTCGATGATGGCTTTCATGGCTTACTCCTGCGTCAATCGGATCACGTCGGCCTGGAAATCGTCCAAAAGAGCTTCCAGCGTAGTGAAGATGTACGGCTCTTCGTGCCGGCCGTAGTGACGGTGGTCGCCTTTGCCAGCCTCGTTGTCATAGCGCACCAGACAGTGTGAGGCATCACCACAGAACAGCCGGTATTTCAGACCATGCGGACGCTCCACGCTCGTTTTCGGCAACACCCAGACAGTACGCTCAACGATCCAGCGGCCCAGAATGACCTTGCTGTTGATGATGCGGATCGCATTCGACATATGTTGCACTCTACACCATATATTGCGTCATAAACAATATACATCTGACAAGATCCCGAAAACCGGTGCCTGGCCGACAACCACCCCACCATCAAGGATCGACGAAACTCCACGCAGCATCTTCAGCCGTGAAGGCCGCCTGCGGGCTGACCACCTTTGCAGAACGGGCGATGGTCTGCACCGATCTGCTTGATGACATCCGCCGGTATGCCTGCCGCGTTCGCGTGCACATCCCAATTGGCAACGGCTGCGTTCACGCGATCCACGATCCCTTTCATGTCCGGTACGTTCCAGCGTTGGCCCACGGCAAGAACATCCGTGAGGGTGATCTGGCTGAATTTCCCGTTCACGGACATCAGATGCTGGCTTACCCACGGGCTGTCGGGGCTGTAGGAGTGCGTGATGTCGTAGGCCGGCGCGAGCTCCCACCGTCCACCCTCGCGAAGGAGGAAGCCGTGGTTCTTGGTGTGGTCGTCGCAGTTGCGTGCCGCCACGTTGAACACCATGCGGCGAAACACCTCTGCCCGTGTGGACTTGCCGAGCTCCAACTGTTCCAGGGTCTCGAACAGCTGGGCGTAGTCGTGCGTCGCTTTTTGCATGTAGTCCAGATGAGCCATGGCGCAAAGGGTCTGGATGTGGTGCCGGGTATCGCCGTCGCGATCGAAGCGGCGGGTGAGGAAGTGCGCGCGTTCTTCCTCCTCCAACAAGCAGCATTCGGCCATCGTGATGCCGGCCTCGCGCGCCATCAGGTAGTAGGCATACTCAATGCGGCCGTAGGGAACACCCTTGCCGATCGGCTCCTCCGCATCTCCCTTGGCGGCCGGCTTCACGGTATCGAGCTTGAGTAGCCACTGGGAAAACCCGTTGCCGGCGTCAACCTGGCCGGATCGGATCTCCCTGGTATCCGGGTTCCACGCCACGACGGCCTTGGCGCGCTGTCCACCAGCGGACGTGCCGACCTGGATCAGTTGGGCAATGGCGGCATGTGTTTCGCGATCGCCATCGAAGCGACCGCGCAAGGCGGATCGTGCAGCCATCACGAGTTCATTGAGCTCCAGGGCCGTGGGATGCGACCGCTGTGGTTCTCGCGATGGCTTGAACTGAAGCGCGCCCATGGCGCGGTCGCCAAGGCAGGCCAGCCTGTCCAGTGGCGTGATGGCCGCTTTCGGGACGCCTTTTGCGGCGAGATAGCCGTCAATGAGGGCATTGCCGAACGCATCGGGCAAGGTGTCGGCAATCAGCGCCGGCAACCCTCGGAAGGTATCACGCGGCAATTGCGCAAAACTGAACGGCGGCGACCGCAGCGGCATGTGCAGTGGCGCAAGCTCGACGCCTTGGCGCAACCACTCAGGCGCGTACTGGAACACGTACAGGCCTTGGTGCCCCGGCCACGGCGCGAGCGCGCCCACATAGTGTCCCCAGGCGTGGACCCTGATGCCCGTGACAGGTTGATAGGCTTTTGCCATGGGTCAGTCCTCGGCCCTGGGCTTGACAACCCGCCGGGGCAGTCGGGCATGACCTTGTGAGCGCACGGCATGCAGGGGGCTGGGCATGTCGGCCGGGGGCAACGTTTCGAGCACTCCCAGCAGATCCAGCGTCCGCAGTACGTTGATCAGGGACGTCAAGGTAGACCCCTTGCCGCTCTCCAGGTTTTTCACGGCACCGACGCTGATGTTGGCGGCTGCGGCAAGCGCGGTTTGTTCCAGGCTGGCCCGGATGCGAGCCGCGCGCAGACGTTGCCCGATTTCGGCTTGCCACTCATCGGTGGTACGTCTCACATCGTCACTAGCCATTTATATGTCTCCAGCACAGCATATACACGTATAAAGTCACATTTATGACTTTATAGTACATACGCAACAAGAGCCACACAAGTAGCTATTATTCTGTTTTTATTCGATTAAAGACATATTCATGTCTCTTGTGATGTATACAAGAAGACACAAGTACCCTTCTGCACGGCCCGCAGCATCGGCACGCCTGCCGCGACCGAACAGATCGACGCGATCCGGCTACTTCGAATTGACCGCAGCGCCTTCCTTCTTGATCTCCTTCACTTCCCTGGCCAATGCCTCGGGGTCCACGCCCTCGGCGGTGATGCGGATCTGCACCTGGTCGCTGACCAGCGGCACGTACTGGCCGAGGCCGAATGCCGAGCGCTTGATGGTGGTGGTCGCGTCAAAGCCGATGGCCGGGGCTTTGAGCATCGGTGACTCGCCGACCTTGTTGAGTGTCACCTCGAGCGTGACCGGCCGGGTGACGCCATGCAGCGTCAGCTTGCCCTTGACCACGTAATGATCGGACACGCCGACGCGCTGCACCTGCGTGCTCTCAAAGCTTGCCGTCGGATACTTCTGCGCCTCGAAGAACTTTTTCTGGAAGATGCCGTTCAATGCCGGCACCTGGGTGTCGATGCTGGCCACCGGCATGCTCACGCGGACCGAGGATTTGCCCGGCTCCTTGTCGTTCCACACCAGCATGCCCTTGCTGACCTCGATGCTCGCTCCCGGATTGGAGAACCCCATGTGGTTCCAGGAGAAATGCACCTGCGTGTGATACGGGTCGATGGCAAATTTCTGACCTGCCGCGAACGCCGGAGCGGCACACACGCAAAGCAGGACGAACAACAGGATCGAGGATGATCGGCTGGACAGCTTCATGACGGCGCTTCCGGTTGCTGAGTGACGGCACGCCAGTTTCCCGCCACGCATGCGACTTCGCAAGCTGGCGTGATGTCGCTCAGGCGCGCCGGCGCCGCTCGTCCGCGACCGGCTCCAGCGTGCCGATGGAATGCCCCTGCTCGGCCAGGTATTCCAGCCAGCGGTTGAGGAAGCTGTTCATTTGCAGGCGATGCTGCATCACCGTGTGCGCTTCGGGAAACGGACCGAGCACATGCCACAGATGCCGATCCGGATGACAGTGCATGGCCTCGGCCACGCCGGCGTCGGTGTACATGCGCAGTTGCGCCGATGGCGACGGATGCCCGGTACTGGCGTCGACGAAGCCGTAGCTGAGCGACAACTCCAGCGTGTAGCGGTGACGCTCCTGCACGATCAGGCGCACGTCCAGTCCGTCGTCCAGATCGGACTGGTATTGACCACAGGTCAACCGCTCGGGCGCAAACAGTCGCTGCAACCGGCGATAATTTTCCGCATACAGGCCCATCAGGAAGCCGAAACGGTCCGGCAACACGGCGGATGCTTGGTCGAGGACATGACTCATCGTCGTGATGCTAACAAATACCGGCCATTGCGCGCGGCCCGGCGCCCGACGCTGTCCGACGCGACGGTTCTGATATGGTCTGCGCACGATCCGCGGGGAAGCTGCATGCACGGCAAACACATCACCATCGTCGGTGCCGGGTTGGTCGGCTCGCTGCTGGCCACGCTGCTCGCCCAGCGCGGCATCAGCGTCGATTTGTTCGAGAAACGGCCGGACCCGCGCCGGGCCGGTTTTGTCGGTGGTCGCTCGATCAACCTGGCGTTGTCCGAGCGCGGCCTGGTGGCGCTGCGCATGGCCGGCCTGGAGCACGCGGTACTGGACCAGGCCGTGATGATGCGCGGGCGCATGGTGC
Source organism: Oleiagrimonas sp. (assembly GCA_035690885.1). Classification (GTDB taxonomy): domain Bacteria; phylum Pseudomonadota; class Gammaproteobacteria; order Xanthomonadales; family Rhodanobacteraceae; genus Oleiagrimonas. Next base: position 8,144 of record DASSKC010000119.1, read on the forward strand.
ATGATCGAGACGGTCATGCGGCGCTGCAGCGCTACGGTGTCGACGACAGTGAGGTCAACCAGTCGGTGTCGCGTGGCGCGCTCAACATCGCGCTGCTGGATGCCGCTGAAAAGGCCGGCGCCACGGTCCATTTCGATCGCGCCCTGGTCGCGGCGGATTTTGACCGGCACACACTGACATTCGCCGACCGTTCCGGTACGCGCGTCAAGCGCGACGCCGCGGTCGTCATCGGTGCCGACGGTGCCGGATCGACCATGCGTGCGGCCATGGACCGGCATTCGCCGCTGGGACAGCACGTGGAGCCGCTGGGCCATGGCTACAAGGAGCTGGAAATTCCGCCCTTGCCGGATCTTCCGGAATCAGCACTCACACCCGCTTTGCGCGAAAAGCGCGCTGCTGGCGAACGCTTCGCGATCGAACCCCACGCGCTGCACATCTGGCCGCGCGGCAACTGCATGTGCATCGCGCTGCCCAATGCCGAGGGCAGCTTCACGGTCACGTTGTTCCTGCCGCGCGACGGCGACCATCCCAGTTTCCGGAGCGTGCCCGATGCCGCCGCGGCGCGCCGCTATTTCGCGACCGATTATGCCGACACCCTGCCGCTGATGCCGGGTTTCGATGCCGATTACGACACGCACGCCGTCGGCTCGCTGGCGACGCTGTACCTGGACCGTTGGCACCTCGGCGGCCAGGCCTTGCTGGTCGGCGACGCGGCACACGCCATCGTGCCGTTCCACGGCCAGGGCATGAACGCCGGGTTCGAAGACACCGCCCTGCTCGCCCCGTTGATCGCCGAAGCCGACGGCGACATGGACGACGTGTTCGCCCGTTTCCAGAAGCAACGCAAGCCCGACGCCGATGCCATCGCCGCCATGGCGCTGGAAAACTACGTGGAAATGCGCGACTCGGTGGTCGACCCGGACTACCTGCGCAAACGCCAGCTGGGCACATCGCTCGCCGATCGTGCGCCGCGCCACTTCATGCCGCGCTATCGCATGGTCACCTTCACGCGCCTGCCCTACGCGTACTGTCTTGAACGCGGCGCCGCGCAGGACATGCTGCTGACGCAGTTGCTGCACGGCCACGAACGCGTCGAGGACATCGACATGGATGCCGCGCTGGCCACCTTGCGCGCCACGCTGCCGCCATTGCCCGCGTGAGTATCGGCCCGTCACCCGAATTGCGCGATGCATACGAACGCACGCATTATCGCGTGCGCCTGCCACGCGGTGGCTGGGCCACGATCCGCATCGGTCAACCGTTGCCTGCACCATTGCCAATGCTGCTGCCGCATGCCGATGCACCGTGGGCTTTCGTCACCGCCTGCAATCCGCTGTCCGGAAAATTGCCGCGCGCGGTCAACCGCACCCGTCAACACGAACTGCTCGCCGCGCTGCGACGCGAGTCCGCCGCGGTCGTGATCCGGGCCGGCATCGGCGTAAGCGAGGATGGACGCTGGCGTGAATCAAGCCTGTTCGTGGCCGGCATTGCATGCAATCAGCTCAAGCCGCTGATGCATCCGTTCCAGCAGAACGCCATGGTCTGCGGCCATGGCGACGGCATCGCCAGGCTTGAATGGCTGCAATGAGCAAAACGCGTGGTCACACATGGACACCGCGTCCCGCTGCAGGGACAATCGCCGGTTCATGATGCCGACCACCGCCGCCACCATCGACGCAACCGACGAACGCCTGCCATTGCTGGAAGGCCGCGCCGTCGCGTTCATGCGTCGCGACGAACCGGTTTTCGGCCCGCTCGATTTTGCCCTGCATGCCGGTGAAGTGCTGCTGCTCGAAGGCGACAACGGCAGCGGCAAGACCACGCTGCTGCGCCTGCTGGCCGGGTTGCTGCGTCGCCACGAGGGCGACTTGCTGTTGCACGGCGAACGGCTGGACCCGTACAAGGCGGCTGGCGAAATCATCCTGCTCGGCCATCACCTGGGTCTCAAGGCCGACTTGTCGCCGCTGGAAAACCTGCGCGTGGCGGCAGGCCTGTACGGTCGTCGGCGCGGCGCCGAAGCGGTCGCCGTGTTGACCGGCATGGGCCTGGCCGGCTACGAGCACGAGCCGGTCCGCCGCCTGTCCGCCGGGCAGAAAAAGCGCGCGGCGCTGGCCCGGTTGCTGATCGTGCCTGCCGCCGTGTGGCTGCTGGACGAGCCGTACGCCAACCTCGACCGCGAGGGTATTTCCCTGGTCAACCGACTGATCGAACAACACATTCATCGTGGCGGTTCGGCGATCGTTACCAGCCACGGCGCCGTGACCTATCTCAACGGCGAGCCGCGCCGCCTGCGGTTGCTGTCATGAAGCCCGGCACCACCCGCGCCGCCTGCGCAGCCATTTTGCGCCGTGATCTGACGCTGGCCTGGCGCCGTCGTGGTGACATGGCCATGCCGGTGTTGTACGCGCTGATCGTGGCCACGTTGTTTCCGTTCGCGCTCGGGCCGGACAATGCGCTGCTTGCGCGCATCGCCGGCGGCGTGGTGCTGGTGATCGTGTTGCTGGCCATGTTGCTGGCCTTCGATGCCTTGTTCCGCCCGGATCTCGAAGACGGCTCGCTGGAGCAGATGCTGCTGGCGCCGCAACCACTGGCCTTGCTGGTGGGCATGAAGATCCTGGCGCACTGGCTGACCACGGCCTTGCCGCTGATCATCATCGCGCCGGTCATCGCCAGCATGCTGCATTTGCCGCTGTACCCGCTCAAGGTGCTGGAGATCGCGCTGCTGCTGGCCACACCGCTGCTGTCGTTGCTGGGCGCGGTACTGGTCGCCTTGACCGCCGGTACGCGGCGCTCAGGCATGTTGCTGGCGCTGATGCTGCTGCCGTTGTGCGTCCCGGTGGTGATTTTTGCCGCGGGCGCCGTTCTTGCCGCCCAGCAAGGGCTACCATGGATCGGACCGATCGCCTGGCTGGGCGCGGCACTGGCCCTCGGGGTGGTCCTCGCACCATGGGCCTGCGCCGCCGCCCTTCGCATTACGCTGGACACATGACCATCACGCCGACCCACGCCGACGCCCTCGCACCCGATCCGGGCCAGCCCGGACGCGGCGTGTCGTCGCCCATCCGCGGAGCCGCCGGATGATCCACAAAGCCCTGCACTGGTCGGCCCCGCTCGCCTCGCCACCGTCGTTTTATCGGCTGGCCGGAAAAATCCGTCCGTGGTGCCTGTGCCTGGCCCTGCTGACGGCCGCCATCGGCTTGTATGGCGGCCTGGTGATGGCGCCACCGGATTACCAGCAGGGCGACGTGTTCCGCATCATCTACATCCATGTGCCGAGCGCGTGGATGAGCCTTTTCATCTACGCCACGATGGCCGTCGCCGGGCTGGTGGCCCTGGTCTGGCACGTCAAACTGGCCGAGGTCGTGACCGTGCAATCGGCGCCGATCGGTGCCGCGTTCACGCTGATCACCCTGGTCACCGGCTCGATCTGGGGCGAACCGACCTGGGGCACGTGGTGGACCTGGGGCGCCCGGCTCACCTCGGAGCTGGTGCTGCTGTTTTTCTATCTGGGCATCATCGGGCTGTACCACGCCTTTGAAGACCGCCGCCAGGGCGCGCGCGCCGCGGCATTTCTTTCCATTGTCGGCATCGTCAACCTGCCCATCGTCCACTACTCGGTCAAATGGTGGAACACGCTGCACCAAGGCACCACGGTGCGCGTGTTCGGGCCCTCGACCATCGACCCGAGCATGCTCTGGCCGATCCTGGTGATGGCGCTGGCCACGCATCTGTACTGGGCCGCCAGTCTGCTCGGCCGCATCCGCACCGATTTGCTGGACCTGGAAAGCGGCAAACGCTGGGTGCGCGAATTGTCACAGGTCAGGGAAGGGTCAAGCCGATGAGCCTACAGTCGTTTTTCGCCATGGGTGGTTATGCGCCCTACGTTTGGTCGGCCTACGCGGTGTTTTTGCTGGTGCTGGTGGCCGACTACATCGCGCCCATCGTTCGTCGCCGCCGGCTGCTCAGGGATTTGCGCGCACGCATGGCACGCCAGGAGGCCCGCAAACAGCGTCGCGCATCCACGGGACGCGTGTCATCGTGACTCCACATTCGCACTTGCACATCAGATCCGCATGAAAGCCGTCCGCAAACGTCGCCTCATCCTGATCGGACTGGTCCTGGCCGCCGTCGTGGTCGCCGTCGGACTTTCCCTGTTTGCACTGCAGCGCAACGTCACCTACATGTTCTCGCCGACCGAGGTCGATGCCGGCAAGGCTCCGGCGGGCAGCACCTTCCGGCTCGGCGGCATCGTCAAGGAAAACAGCGTCAAGCACGTTCAGGACTCGCTGAAGGTGGACTTCGTGGTCACCGACCGCTTCCATCAGATGCCGGTGGTCTATACCGGCATTCTTCCGGACCTGTTCCGCGAAGGTCAGAGCGTGATCACCACCGGTCACATGCAAGATGGCACCTTCGTGGCCACCCAGGTGCTGGCCAAACACGACGAAACCTACATGCCGCCGGAAGTGGCCGAAGCCATCAAGAAGGCCGAGAAGGCCGGTCGCGCCCATGCCGAGGCACGCGACGAAGCGCTCGACGGCATGGACAAGGCCGTTTCGACAACCGGCGCCGCTGCCGGCACCGGCAGCAAGTAACCGGCAGCGCGCCACCGGCAGGCAAGGTAAGGTTGGTCCTCGCATGAACACACCCACGCTGTCCCGGCACCCAGCAGCCGGCACCCGGAGCGCCCACGCATGATCCCCGAGCTTGGCCAACTTGCACTGATCCTCGCCCTGCTGCTGGCCGTGGTCCAGGCGGTCCTGCCGCTGCTCGGGGCATGGGTCGGCAGCCGACCGTTGATGGCCGTGGCGCGGCCCGCGGCAGCCGGTCAGGCGATCTTCGTGGCGCTGGCCTTCCTGGCGCTCACCTACGCGTTTCTCACGTTCGATTTTTCCGTTGCCTACGTGGCGGAAAATTCCAACTTGAGCCTGCCCTGGTACTACCGCATCGCGGCGGTCTGGGGTGCACACGAAGGCTCGATGCTGCTGTGGATGCTGATCCTCAACATCTGGTCGGTGGCGCTGGCCATCTTCAGCCATCGCCGCTTGCCCGAAGTGTTCGCCGCACGCGTGCTGGGCGTGCTGGGGATGGTGTCGAGCGGGTTCCTGTTGTTCTCGCTGTTCACGTCCGATCCGTTCACGCGTCTGCTGCCGATGCCGGCCAACGGGCGTGACCTCAACCCGCTGCTGCAGGACCCGGGCATGGTCGCGCACCCGCCGATCCTGTACATGGGCTACGTCGGCTTTTCGGTGGCGTTCGCGTTTGCCATCGCCGCCCTGCTCGGCGGCAACCTGGAAAAACAATGGGTGCGCTGGGCGCGACCCTGGACCAATGCCGCCTGGGCGTTTCTGACCCTGGGCATCGTCGCCGGCAGCCTGTGGTCGTACTACGTGCTCGGCTGGGGTGGCTGGTGGTTCTGGGATCCGGTGGAAAACGCCTCGTTCATGCCCTGGCTGGTCGGTACCGCCCTGATCCACGCGCAGGCGGTGACGGAAAAGCGCGGCACCTTGCGTGCATGGACGCTGCTGCTGTCGATATTCGCGTTCTCGCTGTCGCTGCTCGGCACGTTCCTGGTGCGTTCGGGGTTGTTGACCAGCGTGCACGCGTTTGCCGTCGATCCCAAGCGCGGCCTGTTCATCCTGATCCTGCTCGGCGTGGTGATCGGTACCTCGCTGCTGATATACGCCTTGCGCGCGCCGCGCATCACCGGCGGCAAGCCATTTGCGGCGCTTTCGCGTGAAACCCTGATCCTGATACTCAACCTGGCCCTGACGGCGTCCGCGGCCATGGTCCTGCTCGGCACCATGTTCCCGCTGATCGGCGAGGCACTGAACCTGGGCCGCATTTCGGTCGGCCCGCCCTACTTCGGCCCGCTGTTCATCGTGCTGATGGCACCGGCCATCGTATTGCTGCCGATCGGGCCGTTCGCGCGCTGGGGCAAGGGCGACAAGCGCGAGATCAAGCGCGTGGTCATCCATTGCGCCGCCTTTGCCGCCGTCATCGGCATCGCCGCCGCGCTGATGCTGTGGCAACGCTCGAGCAGCGACCTGCGCCTGATCCTGGGTGCCGTGGCTTCGGCCTATGTGCTGCGTGGCGTGACCATGTATGCGGCCAAACGCTGGCGCGGCGTGCCCCGCGGCCGGCGTTACCCGGCCGAGATGGCCGGCATGCTGCTGGCACATCTGGGCATCGCCATCTTCATCGCCGGCGTGTTGCTGAGCGAATCATTGAGCGTGCAACGCGACGTGCGCATGGCACCCGGCCAGACCCAGACCGTGGGCAGCTACGAGTTCCGGTTCGACGGCGTCAAACAGGTCCAGGGGCCCAACTGGACGGCGCGGCAAGGCACCATCACGGTGTTCGACGCATCCGGCGACCAGGTCGCCGTGCTGCATCCGCAAAAACGCACCTACGCGGGCGGTCGCGTACAAACCGAAGCGGCCGTGGATGCCGGCTTCATCCATGACTTGTATGCCGCATTGGGCAGCCCGCTGGACGCCAGCGCCGCCAGCCCCACGGGTGGCGCCTGGTCGGTGCGCATCTACGACAAACCGTTCGTGCGCTGGATCTGGGCCGGCGGCGTGTTGATGATGCTGGGCGGATTCGTGGCCGCTGCCGACCGGCGTTTCCGCATCAAGCGCAGCGTCGCCGACGAAACCTCCACGCACGTGGCCGGTCCGTTGCCCCGGGGAGCCGGCGACACGGAGGCCTCGACATGAGTCGAACCGGACGCTTGTTGCCATTGATCGTGTTCGTGGCGCTGCTGGCGCTGCTGGGCTTCGGCATCGTGTGGAGCCAGTCGCACCTGCCACGCGAAGTGCCCTCGCCGCTGATCGGCAAGGCCGCGCCCGCGTTCGATCTGCCGCGCCTGAACACGCCCGACGAGCATCTGACCAAGGCCGACATGCTGGGCCAGCCCTATCTCATCAACGTGTTTGCCAGCTGGTGCTTCGCCTGTGGCCAGGAGCATCCGGTGCTGATGGCCTACGCATCCAAATTGGGCGTGCCGCTGGTCGGTTACGATTACAAGGACAAGCCCGCCGACGCCAAGGCCTGGCTGGCGCGCCACGGCAACCCGTACCACATGGTGATCGCCGACCGCAGTGGCCGCACAGCCATCGACTTCGGCGTTTACGGCGCTCCCGAAACCTATTTGATCGACGCGCGCGGCATCATCCGCTACAAGCACATCGGCCCGCTGACGCCGGAAATCGTCCGCAACGAGCTGGCACCGAAGATCGCCACACTCCAGCAAGAGGCCCGCTCGTGAACGGCGCGCGCCGCATGCGCCTGAGCGCATGGCTTGCCGCGGTGATCATGGCGGTCGGCCTGGCCGCGGGATCGCGGACGGCGCACGCGCAGATACTGTTCGAGCCGCTGCCGTTCAAGAGTCACGCTCAGGAAGTGCGCTTCCAGAAACTGACCGAGCAGCTGCGTTGCCTGGTCTGCCAGGATGAAAGTCTGGCGGCAAGTCAGGCCAAGCTGGCCGTGCAGATGCGCCGCATCATTTTTGCGCAGATGCAAAAAGGCTGGAGCAACGAGCAGATCAAGCAGTACCTCGTCGAACGGTATTCCGCTTACGTGCTGTACAAGCCGCCGCTGAAGCCTTCGACATGGTTGCTGTGGTTTGGTCCGCTGGTCATTTTGCTGCTGGGCGCGGGTGTCGTGGTGGTCGCGGTGCGCAAACGAAGGGCCACGGCGCCGGACACGGTTCCGGAAGCGGACGACGACGACTGGTGAGTCATTTGTACGCGATAATGCAAGTAATTTCAGACAAATAAAACAACATGCTGACTGTTTTCTACATCCTTGCCGCGACCATGATCGTGGCCGCACTGGCGCTTGTGCTGCTGCCATTGGTGCGCCGTGGCCGGCAATGTGGCCGCCCGCGCGGTATTTTCGGGCTGTCGCTGGTGCTGGCGTTCGTGCTGCCGCTGTCCGCCATCGGCGTGTACGGACTGATCGGCACGCCCGCCGCCGTGGATGCATCGGTGCGCAAGGCACCGCCGAAAATGACCGTCGACGATGCCATCCACCAGCTGCAGCAGCGCCTGGCCAAAAAACCGGACGATCTGCAGGGCTGGCTGCTGCTGGCGCGCTCGTACACGATCAAGAAGGAACCGGCCAAGGCGCGCGGCGCCTACGCGCAAGCGCTGAAACTGGCGCCGAACAACGCCGACATCATGATCGCCTGGGTGCAGGCCGACTCGATGGCACGTCCCGACCACCTGATCAAGGGCGCATCGCGCGAGCGCCTGCAACAAGCCCTGCACATCAAACCGCACGACCAGCGCGGCCTGTGGTTGATGGGCATCAGCAACTACCAGGCCGGTCACTTCGTCGACGCGGCCCTGACCTGGCGCCGCCTGCAGGTGCTGCTGACACCCGACAGCGATGTCGCCAACGCGGTCACGCGCCAGATCGCCATGGCCAACGCACGCGCCGCCGGCAAGACCCAGGCCGAGGCCGAGGCGTTGCTGCATCCACCAGAAACATCCGGTGATGCAGAAAACGCCAACGCCCCGCAAATCGTGGTCAAGGTCAGCCTGTCGCCGTCGCTGAAAGACGCGGTGCATGCCGACGACATCCTGTTCGTGTACGCGCATGCCGCCAAGGGCTCGCCCGTGCCGCTGGCCATCCAGCGACTCAAGGCTTCGAGCCTGCCCGCTACCGTCACCTTGACCAATGCCATGGGCATGGTCCCCGGTCATGACCTGGCTTCGGCCGGCAGCGTGATCCTGACGGCACGTGTGTCCCGCAGCGGCCAGGCCACGCCCAGCGCCGGCGATCTGGAAGGTGACACCGGCCCGTTGAGCATCGCCGGACGCACGTCCGCCAACATCGTCATCGACCGCACCGTGCACGGCAAGGGATAGCCGTCGCGCATGACGTTCTGGCCAAGCATTCTTTTGGCCACTGCGCCATGGCGTTATACCCTGCCCGTCTCTTGCCAACGAGATCGGCACATGCCGGATGCACGCCGCTATTTCGACCTCCCTTCGCCGTTCCGCATGAAACGCGGCGGCGAACTGCAGCACGCCCGCATCGCGTACGAAACCTGGGGCACGCTGAATGCGGCGCGCGACAACGCCATCCTGATCCTGCCGGGACTGTCGCCCAGCGCACATGCCGCGTCCAGTGACGAGGACCCGTCAGCGGGCTGGTGGGAGGCCATGCTCGGTCCGGGCAAGCCGATCGACAGCGAACGGTTTTTCGTCATCTGCGTCAACTCGCTGGGCAGCGACAAGGGCTCGACCGGACCCGCCTCGGCGATGCCCGGCAGCGATGAACCTTATCGTCTGAGTTTCCCGGCCCTGACGCTCGAAGACGTGGCCAATGCCGCGCATGCACTGGTCAGCGAGGGTCTGGGCATCGAACGGCTCGACTGCCTGATCGGCTGCTCGATGGGCGGCATGGGCGCACTGGCCTACATGCTGCTGCACCCGGGCAGCGTGCGCACGCACGTCAGCGTGGACACCGCACCGCAGGCGCAACCGTTCGCCATTGCCATTCGCTCACTGCAGCGCGAAGCAATCCGTTTGGACCGACACTGGAACAACGGCCATTACGATGCCGATCACTACCCCGTGCACGGCATGAACATCGCGCGCAAGCTGGGCGTGATCACCTATCGTTCGGCGATGGAATGGAACGGACGCTTTGCGCGCATTCGCCTGGACCCGCAGGAGCGCGAAGACGAGCCGTTCGGCTTCGAATTCGAGGTCGAGTCCTACCTCGACTACCATGCACGCCGCTTCACCGGCAGTTTCGACCCCAACTGCTACCTGTACCTGTCGCGCGCCAGCGACTGGTTCGACGTGGCCGAATACGGTGACGGCGACGTGCTGGCCGGCATGCGCCACATCGCCATCGAGCGGGCCATGGTCATCGGCGTCAGCACCGACATCCTGTTTCCGCTGGAGCAACAGGAGCAGATCGCCGAAGGCTTGCGCACGGCCGGTGCCGAGGTGGAGTTCGTGGCCCTGGACTCGCCCCAGGGCCACGATGCCTTCCTGGTCGACACCGACAATTACGGTCGCGCCATCGGCGGCTTTCTCGCACATCCGTAATACCCGAACACACGCCCGCCCACGCGTTCTCGATGACATGCTGTCGCACGGGGATGACATGCTGTCGCACGGGTATCTCAGGGGTGGAACTCATGCGTGGCTGACATATACTTATTCCATGTTGGCCATACCCTTCCCCGGCAGCGACCAACTGGTCGCCACGCTAGATCGCGCCTTGCGACAAGGCCCCGGCGTCGATGACGTCACCGACACGATTCGCCGCGAACTGTGTCGACTGATGCGCGATGACACGGTGCAGTTGCCCGCCTGCGTGTTCGAACCCAACCAAGCGCACTACGCGCGTCGCGAGCTGTACCGGAGCGAATCGTACGGCTACGCGGTCACGGCCATGACCTGGGCACCGGGGCAGAGTGCGCCGATCCACGACCATCACGGTCTGTGGTGCGTGGAAGGCGTGTGGCATGGTGCGCTGGAGATCACCCAGTACGAATTGATCGAACACGCCAGCGACCGTTACCGACTCAACGCCATGGGCACGATCGAAGCCGGCACCGGTTCGGCCGGCAGCCTGATTCCGCCGCACGAGTACCACGCGATCGGCAACCCGAGCCGCCGTGAAACGGCCGTCAGCCTGCACGTCTACTCGGCACCGATGACGCGCTGCTCGGTCTTCGTGCCGACCGATGGCAGCTGGTACCGACGCGACGAAAAGCAACTTTCCCTCGACCGCGTGAACTGAATCAGGCATACTCGCCAGCCCGTGCCGAAGTGGCGGAATTGGTAGACGCAGCGGATTCAAAATCCGCCGCCTTTAAAAGCGTGGGGGTTCGAGTCCCCCCTTCGGCACCATCCGCATCATGCCCGCGCACCGCTTGTAGGAATCGTCCTACACGACAACGCGGCGCCCACCGACAGACAAGCGCCATGGCGATGCCCACAATGGGCACCCATGGACCCGCGCCTGCCGGCATATTCCCTGGAGGGGGATTGATACGGAAATCGACCGGCTCGCGCCCTCTTTCCCGATCTTGCAGCGCGTCCCCCGACGCGCTGCTTGTTTTTGTGTGCAAAGCTATTGTGTAGCCCCTCCCCCGAGCAACGCTTGCGGCCCGGGCTCGTGGAGGGAATCTCGAAAAACCACACCGCCCGTAGGAGCGGCGGAAGCCGCGATGGGTCGTGCCAGCATGGTTGTTGCCTTGCAGCATGACCGAATCGCGACTTCCGCCGCTCCTACGGTGCAATTTCGATGCGAATGGGTATGGGCTCCCTACAACACGCGGATGATGCGGAAACCCACGCGGCCGCTGCGCGTGGTGGCGAGCGCACCCTGGCGATATGCCGAGCGCACCTGATCCGGGGCACTACCCCACGAACCACCACGCAACACCCGGCTGCCGCATCCCGGATTGATCCAGGCGCCGCCATCGTCCGGTGCGCGCAGATAGTTGTCATGCCAGCAATCGCGCACCCATTCGGACACGTTGCCGTCGATGTCGTACAGGCCGAACGGATTGGGCAGGAAGCTCTGGATCGGCGCCGGCCCCCAGAAACCATCGCTGTAGCCCTGGAACGCATGCGTCCAGCGCCGCCCGTTGCGCGACTGGTCGCCACTGCCGGTCACGTTTTCGACCACGCGTGAGGGCGTGCCGCTGCCCCACCAGTACGGCGTGGTGGTACCGGCACGCAGGGCGTAGGCAAACTGCGACTCGCTGGGCAGACGGTAATGCTTGCCGGTGCGCTGCGAGAGCCACTGTACGTAAGCATGCGCGTCGTTCCACGACACGTTGACCACCGGCAACGAGCTGCCGGCCGGATGCCCCGCGTAATCGTCCTGCCAGGTGGCACTGCCATCATCGCGCATCAAGCCACTGCGCGCGTCATAGACACTGGCGCCGTCCAGGCGCACCGAATCGGGCATGTAACCGCTGTTTTGCACGAACTCGCGAAACTGCCCCACCGTGATTTCGCTGCGGCTGATGGCGAACCCCTTGTCGATGGTCACGCGATGACGTGGCGATTCATTGGCCTGATGATCCGGTGCACTGTCGGGCGACCCCATCATGAAACTGCCGGTCGGGATCACCACCATGGCCGGTCCGTGCCCGGCGATATCGACGAATCGATCGGCAAACACCTGGCCCGGCTTGTAACTGGCGTACAGGCGCGCGTTGTGCAGTTGCGTGTTGAATGCCTCCACGCCCTGCACATCCGGACTGATCGACAACGCCTTCTGCTTGAGATTTTCGGCGAGCTTCAGATTGCCCGAATCCAGTGCCGTGCGCGCCTGCGTCAGAATGCTGGCCGCACGCTGACGGCGAATGCCCTCGATACGCCCACGCGTATCCTGCAAGGCCTGCGAGCCAGGCAGGATCTTCGCAGCCAGCGACAGCGCTTCGTCGGCTCCGGCAAAATCGTCGCTGGCAATCGCGCCCAACGCCTTGTCGAGCACATGACGCTGGATTTGCTCGATGCCCTGTCGCGCGACACTGTTGCCGGCATCGATTTTCAGCACCCGGCGATACAACGCCAACGCGTTGTCGCCTTCAGGTGCAAGCGTGTTGCCCTGCTGCACCAGATTCGCGGCCTGCGCCAGCAACGGGCGCACCTTGCGCAGCTCGTCCAGTTGCTGCGAAAGCCGCTCGACGTCGGCCTGCGTGCCGGGAAGCCGCTTCAATTTGGCCAGACGTTCGGCCGCCGCATCGACCTCGCCATCGGCCAGATGATCCTCGACCGCGAGCATCAGCTGCACGTGGATCTTGGCCAGGCCACTGGCGGCGCGGCGACTGGACGGACGCGCGCGCAGCACCTGGATGTACAACGCGGCGGCGCTGTGGTCATCACCGGCCAGGTTCCCCGCGGCAAACGCCTTGTCCGCATGTTTGAGCAGATCAAGCACCTCGGGACTGGGTGGCGCGGTCGGTTTCGATGGCGTACTGGAAGCGCTCGCCGCCGCCAGTGCCGCGGCCACCCGCTTGCGGGCGCGGCGCTCCAGCACGGCACGCGGGGCCAACGCGATCGGCGGTCCGGCATTGAGCTCGGACCGGACCCGCCCCGGACGCTTCTGGAAACCCATCGGCGTGCCGCGGCCGGCCACCTTCGACACCGGCTGCGTGCGCGGACGCGGCTCGACATCCAGCGCATTGGGAAAAAAATGATAGACCAGCGCGAATGCCAGCAACACGACACCGGCTGTGCCTCCGAAGATGCGTTGCCGGCGGGCGGATCGGGAGCTGGTCATGAAGGTTCCTGGCAAGGCTCGAAAGACACGTCGCACGCGCGCTGCTATCGTGCACCGATACCTTATGCAAAGCCGCCCGCAGGGACAATGTACAAGAACCGCCAATGACCACACCACCACACCCCGAAGCGGCCTGGATCACCAGCCGTGAAATGCTTGCAACCTGGTTCGCCAGCGTCGCCGATGGCGACATCGTCGGCCTGGACACCGAGTTCACGCGGCGCAACACGTTTCATCCGCAGCTCTCGCTGCTGCAACTGGGCCACCACGAGCGTTACGCACTGGTCGATCCGCTGGCATTCGATCTCGGTGACGTGCTCGAGGGCGAGCTGGGCCAGCGTCCGCTCACGTGCGTCATGCACAGTGCCGGCGAAGATCTGGAAACGCTGGCGCCGTGGCTGCCGCACGGCCCCGCCACGCTGTTCGATACCCAAATTGCCGCTGCGTTCGCCGGCCTCGGCCAGGGCCCCGGCTACCGCGCGCTGGTCGAGCAACTGTGCGGCGTGGAACTGGACAAGGGCGAAACCCGCTCGGACTGGAACCGCCGTCCATTGACCGATTCGCAAAAGCGCTACGCCACGCTCGACGTGGTGTATCTGCAGCAGCTGCACGACACCTTGTCCGAACGGCTGCAACAACGTGACCGCCATGACTGGTTTGCCGCCGATTGCGAACGTCTCAAGCGACGCGCCGAAACCGACACCCCGCCCGACCAGCCGCAACGCGAACTGCGCGCCGCCGCCGGCTGGCCGATGCCGCAGCAAGCGCTGCTGCGGCGCATCCTCCTCTGGCGCGAACGCGCCGCGCGCGAGCACGACAAGCCCCGTACCTGGTTGCTCGACAACGCGCACGCACTGGAGCTGGCGCGCAACCCGCCACAAGACAAGGACCAGCTGGCGCAAGCCACACGCGGACAACGCGCGCTGCGCGGTGTCATCCGTCATCAATTGCTTGACGCATTGCTGCCCCCGATCGACGCCGACGAAATCGCGCTCACCGCCCCCGTCCCCGGCCGCCCCGACCCGCAGGCCAAGCACGCCCTGCGCGACATGAAGCAATGCGTCGACGAGCAGGCCGGCAAGCTCGATCTCCCCGCCGGCCTGCTGTGCCCGCGCAAGGCCCTGGACGCCTACATCGCCACCCGACGATGGCCGGCGACGCTCGAGGACTGGCGTCGTGACCTGCTGCTGCCACGCCTCGAGCCACTTCTGCCGGATTGATCCGGGACTTGGCGACAGCCCACGAACGCTGCTAAGATACGCGGCTCGCGTGGGGCCATAGCTCAGCTGGGAGAGCGTCGCGTTCGCAATGCGAAGGTCAGGAGTTCGATCCTCCTTGGCTCCACCAACCACACATCAAGAAAGCCCGACCGTCCGGTCGGGCTTTCTTGTATTGCGGCCATGCTCGGCAATCGTGTCAAACCCGAGTCATCCCGCGGAACCGGGTTGGGCCACCGGCAGGCGCACGGTCATGACGGCACCGCCTTGCGGATGGTTGGACGGCTCGATGCTCCCGTGGTGCTCGTCGACGATGCGCCGCACGATGGCCAGACCCAGGCCGGTGCCCTTGCGGCGCCGGGTGAAGAACGGGTCGAACACGCGCGGCAAGTCCTCGGCGGCAAAACCGGGCCCCGCATCGGTCACGCTGTACTCGATCCAGCGTTGACCGGCCTCATCGGCGAATGCACGCGTGGCCAAAATTACCTGCGAGCCTTGCGGGGCATGCTGCAACGCGTTCTCGATCAGGTTGACATGCACCTGCAGCAAGCGGTCGTGGTTCATTTCCACCAGAGCGTCATCCGACGCCTCGTTCACCACCCCGACGCCGGCAGCGCGCGACGTGGCCTGGCAGTTGCGGATCGCTTCGGCAAGTGTCCTGCCCAGCGGCTCGGCGGCGTGGCTTTCCGGTGGGGCACGACCATATTCAAGCAATTCGGCCATCAATTTGTTCAAACGGCTGGCCTCGCGGCGCAATACCTCGCGATAACGCGGGTCGACCGGTCCGACCTCGGCGCTGGCATCCATTGCATCAAGCGTCGAGGAAATGCCGAACAGGGGGTTGCGCACCTCGTGTGCCACGCCGGCGACCAACTGGCCCATGGCCGCCAGTGTCTCGTTGCGCTGCAATCGTGTCCGCAATCGCTCGCGTTCGCGCTCGGCCTGCTGACGCTCGACGATTTCCTCACGCAGCTCCGCCACCGTATGTTGCAATTGCTTTTCGCTGGTTTCCAGCAATCCCCGCGACACGGTGCTCTGGCGCAGGCGCTCGGCCATCAGGTTGAATTGCCGTGCGAGTTTGCCGAACTCGTCGTTGCCCTGCTCGGGAATACGGTGGTCGAGATTGCCTGCCCCGATCGCCTCGGTCCCGGTGGCGAGGCGGCGCAGGGGACGGATGATGGCAACGATCAACAACACGCCGACGATGACGGCGACCAGAAAGTAGACCGGAATGATGTACAGGAGCGTGTCCTGCACATGTTCGATCGCCACGTTGGCATTTTCCTGCGGCGCGGCCAGGTCCTCCATCAACATGACCTGGATCTGATTGTCGAAGATGCCGTCGATATGCGAGGCAAGCGCGTCAACCTTGAGTGCGCGTGCGTCAATCTGCGTCTCTCCGCTCAAGACTTGCCCGACGTTGGCAGCCACCTGCACATGCAGTTCGTGCATGCGCGCACCCAGCTCGCGCGCCTTGGCTCCATGGGGAAGGTCGAGGTACTGCTTCACGGCATCATGCTGCTCGGCCACTTTCTGCAGCAACCGTTTGCGCGCCAGCGACGTGGGTCGGTTCTTGAACAAGGTCAGCCAGAACCCGACTTCGGCGGTCTCCGCCTCGACGTTCTCGAGCTGAGCCAGAACCGTGTTGCGTGCCGGTTGCACGTCAGGAGCCGCCGCCAGCATCGGGCCGTCAAGCAGAGCATCGATGTGCTCCAACGCAGCAGTGGTTTGCCCGAACACCTTGTCCAGGTGATCACGCTTGTCCATCAAGGCGTTGCCGGCGGCAAGCAGCTCCTTGAACTGGGCGTTGACTTTTTTTCCGAGCGCACGTTCGCGATGATTGGTGCTCAAGCGCATGTATATCGCGTACTGCTCACCGAAGTCCTCGATGTCGTGCACCGCCTCCTTGCGCAAGGCCGGTTGCGGGTCGCGAATATAACGCAGCACGCCGTTGGCGTACTCGCCGACATTCTTTTCCATTTCCAGCGCCGCAATGCTGAACGGTACGCTGACGCTGTCGAGCGTAGCCAAATAGCCGGCCACGTTGCCGAGGTTCCGATAAATGTGGAACATCGCCAGCATGCCCAGAATGACGATGATGGCAATGCCCGCATAGATCTTGGTCTTGAACATCCAGGGGCTCCCCGATCAACTGCATGCGGCCGGCATCAAGTCGCGGCCGACCGGCGACCCGCGTGGGACGCGTGGCCGGTCGCGTTCAGCGGTGGCGGCATTCAGGCACAATCACTTTGCTGCACGCGGATGTCATAAGTCTTGATCTTCTGGTACAGCGTACTGCGCGGCACGTCGAGCCGCCGCGCCGCCTGCGCGACCTTGCCATCCTCCTCGCGCAGGATGCGTTCGATGTATTGCCGCTCGACCTCCTGCAAGGTCAGGCTCGTGTCCTGGTCAGCCGGCGTATCTCTCGTCGAGGCCGGACCGAAGCGAAGATCGCGCGGCACAATGGTGTCACCCTCGCACAGCAGTGCGGCGCGCTCGATCACGTTGCGCAGCTCGCGGATGTTCCCCGGCCACGAGTAATCGCGCAAAGCCTGCCTCGCCGCATCGGAAAACACGACCTGGCGCCCGAGGTTGGGGCGCAGTTGCGACAACAACGTGTCGGCCAGCGCCGGAATATCCTCGCTGCGCTCGCGCAGCGCCGGAATGGTCAGCGGGATACCGCTGATGCGGAAGTACAGGTCGCTGCGGAAAGCGCCCTGCCTTGCCTGGTCCGCCAGATCCTTGTGGGTCGCCGCGATCAGCGCAACGTCGACCTGCCGCTCGCCAACCGCGCCCATGCGCCGAAAACGCTTTTCTTCCAGCACCTTTAGCAGTTTCGGCTGCACCCGCGGATCCATGTCGCCGATCTCATCGAGAAACACCGTGCCGCCATCGGCTACCTCGAGCAGGCCCGGCTTGGCGTTGACCGCGCCGGTGAACGCGCCCTTCTCGTGGCCGAACAGCTCGGCCTCCAGAAATTCATGCGAAAGCCCGGCGCAGTTGAGATCGACAAACGGCTCCTCGGCGCGCGGTCCGTGCTGATGCAACCACTTGGCCAACAGGCTCTTGCCGGTGCCGGTCTCACCCAGGAGCAGGATGGGGCTGTCGGTCCCGCAGACTCTTGACGCCAGCTCGGCCAGCTGGCCGATGGCCGCGCTCTGACCCGCAAACGGATCCACCCGATTGCGACTCTCGCGCGTATCGATGACCTGCTGCTGACGCCGCAGGCGGCGGTTGGCGAACAGGCGTTTGAGGATGGCCAGAAGCGCGGGCAATTCGATCGGCTTGGTCAGGAACTGCTCGGCGCCCTCCTTGACCGCCTTGACCGCCAACTCGATCGAACCGTAAGCCGTGAGCACGATCAGCGGAACATCCGGATCGACCTGCTTGAAATCGCGCAGCAGATCGATGGCCGTGCCATCGTGCAAGCGGTAGTCGATCACGGCGGCATCCGGCGAGGCATCCCGAAACGCGGCCTTGGCGGCCTCGCAACTGTCGGCCTCGAATACGCGGTAGCCGCGCGATTGAAGAAATGCCTGCATCCCGAACCGGATACTGTCTTCGTCGTCGACAATGAGTATGCGTTTACTGGGCATCAGGAGTCTCCGTGGCTTCCAGCCTACAGATTGAACTGTGCACGCAGCAACACGATGCCCGGATCATCGGTCACGCCATGGCGACGGCTGTGTACATCGATGACGTTGAGCATCATGCGCACATGCTCGTTCAAGTAATAATTGAGACCCACGGTGACGTTGTGTTCCCTGCCGCCACGCACATCGCCGTCGGTGAGGTCGATGCGGCTGTAACGCAGCGTCAGTTCCCAGGCGCCGCCCGGCCCGTCCGGTTCGACGCCCTTGAACTCGCCATCTTCGTAGGGTCGTGATTCGCCGGTCAGCACCCAGCTGCCAGCCACGTACCAGCCATCCAGATCGGCATCACTCCAGCCGTTGCCGCGCTCCACCGCGGCCTGCATCCATTCGGCCTGCACCGAGTACGGCCCGGCGCGCCATGCACTTTCAAGGCCGAGGCGGTTGATGCGATCGACATGGGCAATGTCGCCGGTGTTGACCAGGTCGACATCGGCCACGCGTGCCTCGGGCGTGGTGTCGAAATCGACCTCCCCATGTGGCTTCTCGGTCACCGCGGCGACGCCGAAATGCACCACGGTGCTGGCGTTGTGAACGGGCGCCAGCGTGAAACGCGCTGCCGCACCACGCCCGCGATCGCGGCCGCTGATGGACGAGCCGAACACCATGGCGCGAATGGTCCAGGCCTTGCGCTCGTGACTGAAACCGACACCCATGCGCCGTGACGGCGCAAACGTGTCGACCGGCAACGAGCGCTCGATCAGACTGAGGTCGTTGGAGCTGGTCGCCTCCTCCAGACCGAATGGCAGCTTGAACTGGCCCACGGTGATGTCGCCCGCGCTCCAGCCCTCGTACTCCAGCGTGACATCGCGGAATTCACCGTCACGTGGCCGGATCTCGCCGTCATCGGCAAAACCGTAACCGACCTCGAACGACCAGTCCGCGTTGAACTGGCCTTCCAGCCCGAGCGTGGCGCGGCGCACGATCAGGCCATCGTCCATCGGTTCGACATCGGCATCGTAGGCGCCGTAATCAAGATGCAGGCGAGCCTTGGGCTCGACTTGAAACGACGTCGCATCATCGGCCATGGCCGGACCGGCTGCGCCCAGGCACATGGCCAGCAAGGTGGGGGCGAAACGCTTCATGGTGCGGGGATTTGTCATGTTCATGGCAAGACAGCCGACAAGAGGGTGACGCTCGTTGCCTGCTTTGCCGGCGCTTGCACCGGCAGGCAGGGCGGGACGGGTATCAGGCGAAGCCGCGCGTATCGTCTCACGCTTCAACCGTTCATCGTCGAGGCTTGATTGGCACTCCAGCGCAAATCGGCCGCGACGGCGCCGCGCCAGGATGGCTGCCGCGATGTTGCCGGCAATGGTCGCGCGGCATGCGAATCCGGCGTCATGTCGAGGCGGCGCAAGGCCACGAGAAACTTGTTGTACTTGCGCACCTTGTCCAGGGCGGCCAGCGCCACGCAATACTTGGAGCAACTGTTGGTGGGGTGTTGATGCAATGCGCGCAGGATCTTGTCGGCAATGCCATTGGCATTGCGCGACTTGGTCTCGACCAGAAACAGCTGCTCGTCGACCCGGCGTTCACCCGACGAGCCCTCGAACACGATGCCGACATCCACCGTCATGCGCTCGCCGCCATCCTTGGCCACCAACGTCACGCGCTGGTAGCGCATCGTCAGCGCCGGCTCCAGGGTGCGCCCGAAATCGCGTCCATACAGATCGCGATAACAATCGTCGACGAAATCGCGCGATGCGTCATCCATCGTGCCGTGCGTGGCCGCCGGCCGCCGCAACCGCTTCTTGATGGTCATGCCGCGCTTGTGTTTGAGCTTGACCTCGACAAAACACAGGCCCGCATCGACGTATTTGCGCATGCGCACCTTGCAACGGATGCGGCGCCCCTGATGATGATTGAAATAGCTCGAATGCTCGGCGTCATCGAAGTAGCAGGTGTCGTAGGTGAAATCACGCTTTCCGTCGATCTCGAGGATGTCGAAATACTGCGCCAGCTCGTCCATGGCCTGCTCGAGCACCCGACCGCTGACCACGTACTTGTTGTCGCGCCGCTGCAGCATGTCGGCCTTGGCGTTGAGCTCGGCGAGACTGATCGACCGGAACGGTTCGACCAGCCAGCGAGGTGCGAGCGCGCCCGGCGTCGCGACGTGCTTCGAGGAAGGATTGTCTATCGTTGCTGCATACATGGGATGGCTCCGGGCAATGACATCGGGTCAGACAGCGTCGCGGCTGCGGTTGTCGGCATCGCGGACTTGCGGCGACCGGGATTTGGCCGACTGCGTGTTGCGATAAAAGACATTGATGCGAGCCGTCTCGTTGACGTAATCGAACGACTTGATCCGGTAATAAATCACTTCCACACCGAGGCGCTTGCCCAGATCCGCGCGCGTGGCGCACACATCCGACAGCGCGCGATGATCGATCTTGTCCAGGGTGATCTTGATGCCGTCCACCGAATGCAGGACACGCGGATGATCCAGAAAATAGGCGCCG
>DASSKC010000120.1:0-36372 GCA_035690885.1 Oleiagrimonas sp.
CGCGAGCTGTTCGAGCGTGCCCGACACTGCGGTTACACCGCGCTGGCCATCACCGACGAGTGCTCGCTGGCCGGCATCGTGCGCGCCCACGAAGCGGCGCGCGACACCGATGTCGCGCTCATTGTCGGCACGGAAATCCGACTCGCCGACGGCCCCAAGCTGGTCTTGCTGGTCGAAGATCTCTCGGGCTATACCGCGCTGTGCCGATTGATCACGCGCGGACGTCGCGCCGCCGGCAAAGGTTGTTATCACCTGACCCGCGCCGATCTGGCCGACGGTCTGCCCGGCACATTGGCACTGTGGCTGCCCGGCGCCGCACCCGACCGCGAACACGGCCAGTGGTTGCATGCCGTGTTCGGCGACCGGTTGTGGCTGGCGGTGGAGCTGCTGCACGAAGACAACGACGCCGCACGGCTGTCGAAACTTTGCGCACTGGCGGACGATCTCGGCATCCGTACGCTGGCCAGTGGCGACGTGCACATGCACGTGCGTTCCCGCCGCGCGTTGCAGGACACCTTGACCGCCATCACCCGACGCCGGACCTTGATCGAAGCGCGCGGCACGCTGTATCGCAATGGCGAGCGCCACCTGCGCCAGCGCCAGGCCCTGGCCAACATCCACCCCGAAGCGCTGCTGGCCGAAACCGTGCACATCGCCCGCCGCTGCACGTTCTCGCTGGACCAGTTGCGCTACCGCTATCCCGCCGAACTGGTCCCGGCCAACCACACGCCGACCACCTGGTTGCGCCACCTGACCGAAAACGGCATGCGTTGGCGCTGGCCCGACGGTGAACCCGCGTCGGTCCGCGCGCAGATCGAACACGAGCTGACGCTGATCGCCGAGCTCGCCTACGAGCCGTACTTTCTCACCGTCCACGACATCGTCTGCTTCGCACGCAGCCAGGGCATCCTATGCCAAGGCCGCGGCTCGGCCGCCAACTCGGCGGTGTGCTTTGCGCTGGGCATCACCGAAGTGGACCCGGCACGCATCAACGTACTGGTCGAACGCTTCATCTCCAAAGAGCGCGACGAACCACCCGACATCGACATCGACTTCGAGCACGAACGCCGAGAGGAAGTCATCCAGTACATCTACCGCAAATACGGTCGCGAGCGCGCCGCGTTGACCGCCACCGTAATCGGCTACCGCGCACGCAGTGCCGTGCGTGATGTCGCCAAAACGCTGGGACTGCCGCCCGATGCGATCAACAAACTGGGCTTTGCCTTCAGCCACTGGGACGGCCGCGCGCCGATGGACGAACGCCTGGCCGAAGCCGGCTTCGATGCCGACAGCGCCATCATGCGTCGCGTGCTCGGCCTGACGCGCGAACTGCTGGGTCGCCCCCGGCACCTGTCGCAACACGTCGGCGGTTTCGTGATTTCCGACGCGCCACTGTCCACCCTGGTACCGGTCGAGAACGCGGCCATGCCCGAGCGCACCATCATCCAGTGGGACAAGGACGATCTGGACACGATGGGGCTGCTGAAGATCGACTGTCTGGCACTGGGCATGCTGACGGCCCTGCGCAAGACGCTGGATCTTTTGCGCCGCCACCGGCGTCGCGATCTGAGCCTGGCCAGCATTCCCGCCGAGGATGCGGACACTTACGCCATGCTGCAGCGCGCCGACTCCATCGGCGTGTTCCAGATCGAATCGCGCGCGCAAATGTCGATGCTGCCGCGCCTGAAACCCGCGCACTTCTACGACCTGGTGATCGAGGTCGCCATCGTGCGCCCCGGCCCGATCCAGGGCGACATGGTGCATCCCTACCTGCGTCGTCGCAACGGCGAGGAGCCCGTCACTTATCCATCCGCCGCCATCCGTGGTGTGCTCGAACGCACCCTGGGCGTGCCATTGTTTCAGGAACAGGCGATGAAGCTGGTCGAGGTCGCCGCCGGCTACACGCCTGGTCAGGCCGATCAGTTACGCCGATCCATGGCCGCCTGGAAACGTCACGGCGACATCGAGTCCCACCGCGAACGCATCATCCGTGGCATGCTCGAGCGCGGCTACACACAAACCTTCGCCGCGCAATTGTTCGAGCAGCTGAAAGGCTTTGGCAGCTACGGCTTTCCCGAATCGCACGCCGCCAGTTTCGCCCTGCTGGCTTACGCCAGCGCCTGGCTCAAATGCCATGAGCCGGCCGCATTCACCTGCGCCTTGCTCAACTCGCTGCCCATGGGCTTTTACAACGAAAGCCAGCTGGTGCAGGACGCGCGCCGCCACGGCATCAGCGTGCATCCGGTCGACGTGCGTGCCAGCGACTGGGACTGCACGCTGCAACCAACAAGCGCCGGGCAGCCCGTGCTGCGGCTCGGCCTGCGCCTGATCCGCGGCTTCCGGCAGGACGTGGCCGAACGCATCCGTGCGGCACGCACGACACGGGCATTCACCGATTTGACCGACCTGGTCGAACGCGCGCAACTGGATTCCCGCGCACGGCAGTTGCTGGCCACCGCCGGCGCCTTGCGCGCCCTGGCCGGGCACCGCCACCGCGCGCGCTGGCAGGCCGCCGGCATCGAACCGCAACGCCCCCTGTTCGGGTTCAGCAGCCCGGACGAAGCGACCATTGCCATCAAGCCACCCAAAACCAGCGACGACACCCTGGCCGACTACGCATCCACCGGCCTCACGCTCGGCGCTCATCCCGTGCAACAACTGCGACCCCAACTGCGCGCCCGGCACTGCCGCCGCTCAGGCGAGCTGCAAACACAAAAACACGGCACACGCGTGCGCGCGGCCGGGCTGGTCACCCTGCGCCAGCGCCCCGCCGCTGCCAACGGCGTCACCTTCATGACCCTGGAAGACGAGGACGGCATGGTCAACGTCATGGTGCGGCAGACCATTGCCGAGCGGCAGCGACGCGTGCTGCTGCAGGCGCAACTGCTGGGTGTGGACGGACGCTGGGAAAGCGTCGACGGGGTCAATCACCTGATCGCCTGGCGACTGCATGACTACAGCGCACTACTGGGCAAGCTGGACAGTCGCTCGCGGGACTTTCACTGATGCCCCTGAATTACCCCTTGAAACATTATTGAGAGCCGCGGACAGCCCGCTCCTGTTCGTTCAAACCCCCGGTAGGAGCGGCGGAAGCCGCGATTCGGTCATGCCGCAAGGCAATAACCGTAGGGCACGCCCCATCGCGGCTTCCGCCGCTCCTACGATGGGCGTGGTTATTCGATATTCCTGCAGGAATCCACCCTGTGGGCAATGGGCTCGTGCACGCCTTGCTTCTCCGCCAGATACGCAAACGGCGCCCTGAGCGGGCGCCGTTTGCGTATCTGGCGGAGAAGGAGGGATTCGAACCCTCGATACGGGAGACCCGTATACCGGATTTCGAGTCCGGCGCATTCGACCACTCTGCCACCTCTCCAGAAATATGTTCGTCTCTTCCTGAGACTATCCCTATCCGCCTTCGCGAAAGGCCGGCAATGATAAGGTGCGAATGGCCTGCGTGGCAAGCCGTGAGCACGACGAACGATATTCATGAACGACGAATGTCGGCTTTCGTGACATCGCGCACGCGCTACGGCATGCTTTGTGCTTCACCCAAGTAGCGCCGCCATGATCGAGTTTGGACACGGAACGCACGCCGGCCTGCGGCGCAA
This sequence comes from Oleiagrimonas sp., assembly GCA_035690885.1. Classification (GTDB taxonomy): domain Bacteria; phylum Pseudomonadota; class Gammaproteobacteria; order Xanthomonadales; family Rhodanobacteraceae; genus Oleiagrimonas. Next base: position 3,609 of record DASSKC010000120.1, read on the forward strand.
ACGCAATGAAGACACGTACTGCGCCGATGCGTCCATCGGCTTGTTCCTGGTGGCCGACGGCATGGGTGGTCAATCGCACGGCGAGCGCGCGGCGGCACTGGCGCGCGACACGATCTCCGCCCGCATCCGTGACGGCTGGCCGCTGGACAAGGCGGTTCATGCCGCCGCCGAACGTGTCACACGCGAGCGCATCGACACCGCCGGAAGCCGGCCCATGGGCACCACCGTGGCCGCGATGCATTTCGGGCACGATCACTTCCAGGCCGCATGGGTCGGCGACAGTCGCATCTATCTGGCCTGCAACGGCCAACTGCACCAGCTGTCGCACGACCCGTCGTTGCTGCAGACCTTGATGGACGACGGTGTGCTGGACGAAGAAGAGACCGAACGCGAAACACCGCACAACATGCTGACCCGAGCGCTGGGCATGACCCGCCCCGAGTCGCTCGAGGTCGAAACCGTCAACGGCAGCATTCGCCCCGGCATGCGCTTCTTGCTGTGCACCGACGGACTGACCGAACACGTGGCAACCCCCGTGTTGGCCGCCACCTTGTCACGCAACGACATTGCTGCCCAGGAAGCCGTGGATCAGTTGTTGTTGGCCGCCCTGGACGCCGGCGCCCACGATGACGTGACCGCGATCGTGGTCAGGTGCGCCCGGGACTGACCGAGTCCGCAGGCGTGTCCTCCAGACGCCGCCACATGCTGCCGCCATCCCCCGCTGCCTTGTCGATGGCATCAAGGCGCGCTTCATGGGCCGCCCGCTCGTCGTCGGTGGCGCGCAACACCCGCGGTCGCCGGGTCAGGGTCGGTGCATCGACAACGGCGGCACGGTCCGAGCGGGGCTCGTCGAAATCCAGGTCCAGCGCCGACTGGGCGATAGTCATCGCCAGATAGACATCGGCCAGCAATTGCGCATCGAGCAGGCCACCGTGCAACTCGCGGTGGCGGTTGTCCACGCCCAGACGTTTGCACAAGGCGTCCAGGCTGTTGCGCTGGCCGGGGTAACGCTCGCGCGCCATGGCCAGGGTGTCGAGCACACCGGCATGATCGGCCGTGCTGCCATACGACTCGCCGGCGCGTGCCAGCTCCGCATCCAGAAAGCCGACGTCGAACGCAGCGTTGTGGATGACCAGTTCGGCGCCTTCGATGTAGGCCAGGAAGTCGTCGACGATGTCGACAAAACGCGGCTTGTCGAGCAGGAAATCGTCGCTGATGCCGGTAACTTCGCGCGCACCTTCGTCGATGGCACGGTCGGGATTGAGGTAGGTATGGAATGTGTTGCCGGTCGGCCGTCGCGCGACCAGCTCCACCGCACCGATTTCAATGATGCGATGGCCCTTGTGCGCTTCCAGGCCGGTGGTTTCGGTATCGAGCACGATCTGGCGCATCAGGCTTTTTCCTTGAATTTTTCGGCCTCGGCGCGGGCCGCCTTGTCCACGCGCTCGTTGCCGGGGTGGCCGGCGTGACCCTTGACCCAGTGCCAGCTGACGTCGTGGCTTTCGGTTGCGGCCGACAGACGCTGCCACAGGTCCTGGTTTTTGACCGGCTTGCCGGCGGCGGTGCGCCAGCCGCGGCGACGCCAGCCCGGCAGCCAGTCCTCGATCCCTTGCATGACATAGCGCGAGTCAGTGGTCAGGCTGACCCGGCAATGACGCTTGAGTGCCTCCAAAGCCTGAATCGCGGCCATCAATTCCATGCGGTTGTTGGTGGTGTCGGGCGCGCCGCCCACCAGCAGTTTTTCGCGCTCGCCGCTGCGCAATGATGCGGCCCAGCCGCCCGGCCCGGGATTGCCCAGACAAGCGCCATCGGTAAACACTTCCACACTGGCCGCGTCGGCCGTCGTCTTGCTCATGCGCACTCCCGGTGCGTACCGTGAACCCATGCCCCGCGCTGACCGGCGCCGCGGCGTCGTGCATGCGGCTGCAACTTCATGATGGCGGCACGGCGCTTGCGCGCAATCAGCACGAAGCCGCCGCCCAGCCATGCGGCGGCCGACACGCCATGGCGCGCCGGCAGTGGCGCCCCGCAGCGGTGTATCGATGGTGCCAGCATGGCCTGCGAAGCCAGCCGCTGACGCAACCAGGCCGGCGCAATCAACATCGGCCGCGGTGCACGCCGACACAGCAGCCATGGCGTCCAGGCGCTGAACGGATGAAAAGCGGTCACCGCCAACAATCCTTCCGGCGCCAGCACGCGTATGGCCTCCTCCAGCAAGTCGGCGGCGTGTGGCGTCCATTCCAGGACATGACTGAGCACCACCACGCGAAACGTCTCGTCGGCAAACGGCAAGGACTCATCGACACGCGCACGCACGTCGCCCGCGTATTCATGCCCGCTCATGCGCAAATGCGTCCAGCAACCCATGCGCGGCAGGCCTTTGGCCAGGCGCCCGGTCACACCCAGATACAGGCCGTGATCGCCCGCCTGCCCGGCCAGCGCCCGCGCCAGCGCAACCGATTCGGCAGCATGCAGCCGGGTGGCTGGCGGCAGCTGCATCAAGACATGAGAAGGGTCGGACATCGACGTCGAGCCATCCGCAAAATGAACACCAAGGGCAATGCCATAGCGTAGCAGGACAGGCATTCAAATAATCCCTGCTATATTGCCCGCGGCCCTGCGCCACCACCGCCTGACTGTACGGAGCAATGCCTTGCGCCTCATCCCGTTGCCGGCCCTGAGCGACAATTACATCTGGCTGCTTGCCGACGCCGATGGCCATGCATTGGTCGTCGATCCGGGCGAGGCCGCGCCAGTGGACGAAGCCCTGGCTCGCGATGGATTGACCCTGACAAGCATCTTGCTGACACACCACCACCCCGACCACATCGGCGGCGCCGCAAGCCTGCGCGAACGTCATGCCGCGCGCGTCTTCGGCCCGGTCGATTCGCGCATCCAGTGCATCGACGAGCATGTCGGCGAAGGCAGCGAAGTCACGCTCGATGCACCTGGCATCCGGTTCCGGGTCTGGGAGGTTCCGGGCCACACCCGCAGCCACATCGCCTATATCGGCGAGGATCTGGCATTTACCGGCGACACCCTGTTCAGCCTCGGCTGCGGCCGCCTGTTCGAAGGCACCCCGGAGCAGATGCTCGATTCACTGGATCGACTGGCGACGCTGCCGGACGAAACACGCGTGTGCTGCGGTCACGAATACACGCTGGCCAATGCCCGCTTTGCCAGCACGGTCGAGCCGGACAATCCGACGCTGGCCAAGCGCACGCAAGCCGCGCGGCAGGCCGTCGACGATGGCCACGCCAGCCTCCCGGCGCGCATGGACGATGAACGCGCCGCCAATCCGTTCCTGCGCGTCGATGCGCAAACCATCGACCCGTGGATGGCCGCACACCGCATTGGCAACGACCGGGTCGCGCGCTTTGCCGCCCTGCGCGCGGCCAAGGATGCATTCGCCGCATGAAGTGGCTGCGCCTTGCCCCTGCTTGCGGATTGATCGCGCTGCTGGCCGGTTGCACGACCATGGCGCCGCGCCCATCGGGTGCGCCGCCGGCCGCGCCGCCATCCACGCCCTCGGCGCCGCATCAGACACCGGCGCCTCCCGTGGCCACCCCGATCGCCAACCCGGCACCGGACACCTGGAAACACCTGCGCGACAGTTTTGCCATGCACGACTGCGTGGCACCGGCCGTGGCACGCGCCAGCCGCGAAACACGCAACGCCGCCCACTTCGAAAAACAACTTGCGCGCGCGCTTCCGGTCATCGACTACATTCAGCGCGTGGCCGCAAAAGACCACGTGGCCGGCGAGTTCGTCCTGTTGCCCTGGGTGGAAAGCCACTACCGCGAAACCGCGCCGCGCGGGCGTCGTCCGGCCGGCATGTGGCAGATCGTGTCGATCACCGCACGCGGGCTGGACTTGCCCACCACGCGCCACTACGACGGCCGCCTCGACAAGATCGCCGCCACCGCAGCCGTCATGCAGCTGTTGTCGGGCTACTACGACATATGGCACGACTGGCGCCTGGCCGACATGGCTTACAACATGGGCCAATACGGCCTGCAACGCACCCTCGACAAGCACGGCATGCCACCGGCCAGACCCGTCATTCCGGATCTGCCGATCAGTACCACCACGCGCAATCATCTGACGCGGGTGCTGGCCATCGCCTGCGTGATCCGTGATCCGCAGCGCTTCAACATCGACCTGCCACGTCTGGACCCGGCCGACCGTCTCGAAGCGGTCACACTGCCCGCACCGACAAGCTTGCGCCAGGTCGCCGACCTCGCACGGATGTCGCTCGACCGGTTGCGCGAACTCAATGCCGGCTATCGCCTGTCGAGCGTGACCGCCGACACGCCGATGCAGCTGCTGTTGCCGGCGCCTGCCGCCCGTTCACTGCGCCAGGGCATCGCCGCGGGCCTGCTGCACGCCGAGGACGGCCTCGCCAATGCGGGAGCTCCCGTCACCTACACCGTGGAAGCAGGTGATTCGCTGTGGGGCATTGCCCACCGCTTCGACCTGCGCGTCAGCCAATTGCGCCAATGGAACCAGTTGAACGGCTCTGTATTGCACCCGGGCCAGGTACTGCTGTTGCAGCCCTCGCCGTCAAGCTGATTCACCCGCGCGCGCAAGCAAGGTAAACTTCCCCATTTCGCCCACGGAACCCCGCGGGCCACCTGCTATCACCCGGAGGACGCATGGGATTCCTGCACGGCAAACGTGTCTTGATCGTCGGCATCGCCAGCAAACGCTCGATCGCCTGGGGCATTGCCAACGCGATGCATCGTGAAGGCGCACAACTGGCTTTCACCTACCAGAACGAACGCCTCAAGACCCGCGTGGACGAGGCCGCCAACGCCTTCGGTTCCAACATCGTGCTGCCTTGCGACGTCAGCGACGACGCGCAAATCGACCAGCTGTTCGACGAACTGGGCAAACACTGGGATGGTTTCGACACCCTCGTGCACTCGGTCGGTTTTGCCCCTCGCGAAGCGCTGCAGGGCCAGTATCTGGACAACCTGACACGCGAAAACTTCACCATCGCGCACGACATTTCCAGCTACAGTCTGGCGGCGTTGTCCAAGGCGGCGCGTCCGCTGATGGCCGGTCGCAACGGCTCGATCCTGACCATGACCTACCTGGGTGCCGAGCGCGCGCTCAACAACTACAACGTCATGGGTCTGGCCAAGGCCAGCCTGGAAGCCAACGTGCGTTACCTGGCCCACAACCTGGGGCCCGACGGCACCCGCGTGAATGCCATTTCCGCCGGCCCGATCAAGACCCTGGCCGCGGCAGGCATCGCCAACTTCCGCCAGATGCTCGACCACGTCGAGGGCAATGCCCCGCTGCGACGCTCGATCACTGCCGACGAGGTCGGCAACGCCGCCGCCTTCCTGTGCTCGGACCTGGCCTCGGGCATCACCGGCGAAATCACCTATGTGGACGCCGGCTACAACATCCTCGGCATGACCGGGATCTGATCCCTAACCTGCACGATTCACCAGTTGACGCCTCATGCTCGTGCAGGTCGGATTGGCTTCATCAATCCGACGTGGGTACGACGTCGGATCCGTCGCGGCGCTCCTTGATCCGACCTACGTGCTGATGAATAAAGCAGGCCAGATCAAGGGAGAGGGTTGAAAGTGGCGGGCCTCGGCCCGCCATTTTCATTTGCTTCACTTGCGTCGCTTGCGCTTGGGTTGCAGCAGCGTGCCCGTGCAGTTGGACGATCCGCAGCGGCAGCCCCACAGCTTTTTCATCTTCGGCGTGTGCGCCACGTCGAGCACGATACCGTAGTTGTAGGTCAACTCCTCGCCCGGCGCGATGTCCCGAAGTGCCTCGATCAACACCTTGTCGTGACGCGGATCGCCATCTTCATCCTCGTCGATCAAGGCCTCGCAGTTGGGATCGCAACTGTGATTGATCCAGCGTGCGGTATTGCCGTCGACGTTGCCGTCGACGATGTAGCTGTCGTTCAATGTGAACAGGAACGTATGCCCGGTGTCGGCACCGTCGCCATACTCGCGGTCGGCCTGGATGTGGGTGATCAGACGCCCCTTGTACTCGATGACGGTTTCGCCCTTGGCAATCGGGGCGACGGCGAACACGCCGTTGCCGTGAATGGGCGAGCGGCGCGCGACAATGCGACGTGGCATGCGAATGACTCGTGGGGAAAACGCCCATGATGCCGTGTTCGGCAAGACAAGGGAATGCCCGGCATTGCATCGACGCCTCTGACGGGCGTTAGAATCGAGCACTGGAACAGACTTTCGGAATCGACCATGAAACGTTTGCTGCGATGGATCCTGCCCAGCCTGCTCACGATGACCCTGATCGGTTGCGGCGGCCCACGCGAGAGCATGTTCCCGCCCACGATCAGCGTGCAGCAATTGCATGTGCAGGCCAACGGTCAATGGCACATGCAGGTGCGCATCCTCAACAACAGTTTCGGCCCGATGGATTTTCGCCGCCTGCAGTTGACCATGCACATCAACAACAAGCCCGCCGCCCACATCGACACCCGCTTCGACCTGGACATCGGCGCGCTCACCGCCGATATCACCGAGGTGGATGTCACGCCCAGCGCCAAGGCCGCCGCCGCACTGGCCGCCATCGCCGACGAGGGCAGCGCCGGCAGTCTGGCCTACTCGCTGACCGGCAAGGCCACGGCCATTCCGGAGCACAGTGACTCGCCACGCGAGTTCGAGGTCGACAGCCACGACTGGCTCTCGGCCGTGCCCGGTGTCGCGCAGACCTATCGCTGACAGGACATGTCATGACGCTTTACGCCGCACCGCTGGAACACATGCACTTCGTGCTGCATGACTTGCTTGATGCCGACACCATCCTCGCCAACCTGCCCGGTGGCGAAACCCTGGAACGCGACTTGACCGATGCCGTGCTCGAGCAGGCCGCACGTTTCAACGAGCAGGTGCTGGCATCACTCAATGCCAGCGGCGATGCCGAAGGCTGCCGCTACGATCCCGACACCGCAAGCGTGACCACGCCGAACGGCTTCAAACAGGCTTACGCGCAATATGTCGAAGACGGCTGGAGTGGCCTGACCGCACCCGAGGCGTACGGCGGCCAGGGTCTGCCCGAAACACTGGGTGCCTGCGTCAAGGAAATGATCGACGCGGCCAACCTCGCCTGGGGCACCTACCCGCTGCTGTCTCAAGGCGCCACCGACGCACTGAAGATGCATGGCGACGAGTGGCAGCGCGAAACCTTCCTGAAACCCATCGTCGCCGGCCGCTGGACCGGCAGCATGTGCCTGACCGAACCGCAGGCCGGCTCCGACCTGGGCTTGCTCAAGACCCGTGCCGAACCGACCGACGATGGCCGCTACCGCATCACCGGCACCAAGATCTTCATCACCGCCGGGGAGCACGATTTCACCGACAACATCGTGCATCTGGTGCTGGCGCGATTGCCTGATGCGCCAGCCGGCAGCCGCGGCATCTCCATGTTCATCGTGCCGAAGATCAAGGTCAATGCCGACGGCAGTCCCGGCGAGCGCAACGCCGTTCAATGCGGCGCCATCGAACACAAGATGGGGCTCAAAGGCTCGGCCACATGCGTGATGAACTTCGACGCTGCCGAGGGTTTTCTCATCGGTCAGCCGCACAAGGGCCTGGTGGCCATGTTCACCATGATGAATGCGGCACGCCTGGCCGTCGGCATCCAGGGACTGGCATTGATCGAGCGCGCATTCCAGAACAGCCTCGCCTACTGCCGCGAGCGCCTGCAGATGCGCGCACTGTCCGGCGCACGCTGTCCCGATCAACCGGCCGACCCGATCCTTGTGCAACCGGATGTGCGCCGCATGCTGCTGACCCAGCGCGCATTCGCCGAGGGCGGTCGCGCGCTGGCGCTTTACACCGCACTGCAGGCAGACATCAGTGAGCGCTCCAATGACGACGAAGCGCGTGAACAAGCCGCGCAGCGGCTGGATTTCCTGATCCCGATCTGCAAGGCGCTACTCACCGAATCGGCGGTCGAATGCACCAACCTGGCACTGCAGACCTTCGGCGGTCACGGCTACATCGCCGACAACGGCATGGAGCAGTTCGTGCGCGACGCGCGCATCACCACGCTGTACGAGGGCACCACGCAGATCCAGGCGCTGGATCTTCTGGGCCGCAAGGTCATGCGCCTGCAAGGCGCCGGCCTGCGTCTGCTGCTGGAAGACATCACGGCGTTCTGCCAGCAACACGCCAAAGACGATGCGCTCGCCGAGTTCATCGGCCCGCTGGCCGTGGCCACCAAGACCTGGAGCGACCTGACCCAGGACCTGGGCAAGCACGCCGCCCATGCACCCGAGGAAATCGGCGCTGCGGCCGTCGACTATCTGTATTACTCCGGCTACACCTGTCTGGCCTGGTTCCTGGCGCGCGCCGTGGTCGCCGCCGAAAGCTCGGACCACGACGAAAGCTTCCGGCAAGCGCGCCGCGACACCGCCCGCTTCTACTTCGCCCGCATCCTGCCGCGCACGCATACGCACCTGGCGGCGATCCACGCTGGCGTGGCCAGCCTGCCCGAACTGAACTGAATCCTCGAACCCTGCTCTGCTCGCAGTACGCCCACATGGTTCGCGAAGCGGGTAGCGCAACGCGCTACTGGGCCCCTTCAGACGCGGCGTAAGGATGGAGGAAAAGGCCCGCAGGGCGGCCGACAGGACGTCGGCCGGTTTGGCGTCGGGCCAAGGATGGCCCGTCGACAAACCCCCGGAATCCTGGAGCGAACCCGAAGGGCGCGTCTGTCGGGGTGCCCTTCTCTTTGGTTCGTTTCTCTTGGGCAAGCAAGAGAAATGAACTCGCGCCCCGAAGGGGCGTGAAACCACTTCCATTTGACGCGTGCAACACCCGCACATTCCAAAGGGGACAAAGCGGCCATACGCCGCAGCCACCCCGAGCCACGACGAGTCCAAAACGCAAGAACCCCGGCATGTGCCGGGGCTCTGCTTGTTCACGCAGACAAACCCGTCACCGGGTTAGCGCAAACGCTCAGGCGTTGCTGGCTGCCGCTGCCGGCTGCTCGGCCTGGCGCTTGTCCACGCGCATTTTCAGGCGATCGATGTTGGCCATCGACAGCAGGTGCGCGTAGATCCAGCCCATGGAGCCGTCGGTCAGCAACTCGTGCGCCACGGTGGCGTCCAGCTGGCGCAGTTTTTCTTCGTTGATCACGAACAGGCCATTGATGACCATGGAGTTGCCGCCGTCCATGTCCTTGATTTCGGCCGAACGCTCTTCGAGCAGGTCCAGCTCGCGCATGCGCTTGCAGAACGTGCGTGTGCGCACCACGTGCTCCTGGAACTCGCCCAGGAAATTCACCGCCTGCTTCAAGGTTTCCGTGTCGGTGCCGTCCTCGTTGAACAGGCGCTCGCCTTCCTCGGAGTTGAAGCCTTCGTAGGCCTCGTCCAGAAACACGGTGAAGTCCTCGCCTTCGGCGCCTTCGGGGTTTTCGCCCAGCACGAACGGGTAACGGCGCACGAATGCCGGTACGTAGACGCCCTGCTCCCACTGGCCATCGGCGTCAATGAAGGCGTTCTGCGATTCCTTCAGGCCCAGCATGGCCATCGGACCGGCGTCATCCAGCGACGGACCGCCGAACAGGATCGGAAAATCACGCGCGGCCGGGCCGAACTCGGCGACCGTCAACGGCACCGAGTGCGCCTTGGCCGCAAACCCGGCGCTGTTGATGGATTTGATGCGCAGGTCTTTGTGACCCTCACGATTGAGGGGCACCGGTCGTTCATAGAAAAGTACTTCAGCCACGTTGTCTGGTCCTCGTTGCCGCCGTGTGGACACCCCTCCGGCATCCATCCATGCCGCGGCTTGGGTTGTATGGAACCGGCACTATAGCAGCGCCCCAGGCCAGTTATAAGGGCGGCCCGATCACACTTGCGCGATTTTTCACTATGCTGGCATCATCAAGAAAGGAGCATGACCGGATCACGCTTGGATCGTCACCGGAGGATCTGAATGTCGGAAACCGTTGTTCCATTGATGCACGACCTGCGCAGCACGCGCGTGCTGTCGCTTGACGCCGCCGGCCGCATCCTCGACTGGATCAGCTGGCAGGACGCGGTATGCCTGTACGTGCGCGACGTGGTCGCCTGGACGCTGGGCGATCCGTGTCTGACCGTGCACGGCGGCACCAATCGCGACAGTGGCGAGCAAAGCGTCGTGCAATTGCACCCGATCGTGGCCAGCACCGGCCATTGCAGCGGCCGCGCCGTCAATCCGGCGCCGACCCTGACCAACGGCTCGCTGTTTGCGCGTGACAAGCACCTGTGCCTGTACTGCGGCAACACCTTCGCGCGCAACGCGCTGACCCGCGATCACGTGTTGCCGCTCTCGCGTGGTGGCCGCGACGAATGGGAAAACGTGGTCACCGCCTGCAGCCACTGCAACCTCAAAAAGAGCAATCGCACGCCGCAACAGGCGCACATGCCGCTGCTGGCGGTGCCGTTCCGGCCCAGCTGGGTGGAACACCTCATTCTTTCCAACCGCAACATCCTTGCCGATCAGATGGAGTTCCTGGTCAGCCACCTGCCGCACGACCGGCGCCCCGCGTAGCGCCAGAATCAGCCGGTCCGGAAATCGTCGGGCAATGGCTCGGGCTCGGGACGCGATTCGGCGTGCAGGCTTGTCACCCGCGCCGTCGGCGGGCCGTGATTGAGCCATTGACGCAAGTCTTCCAGCGCGGAAGCTTCGCCACAGGCGAGCACCTCGACCGTGCCGTCATCGCGATTGATCGCATGCCGGTCAGCCCCAGGGCCAACGCGCGTTCACGCGTCGAGGCGCGGAAAAACACGCCCTGCACATGACCGCTGACCACGAAACGCATGCAGCTCATGGCTTGACCTGTTTGCCGATGATCGAGGCCAGTTCATCCATGTCCAGCGGGCCGATCAGTTTTTTCACCAGATGACCGTCCGGCGCGATCAGGAACGTGGTCGGCAACACACTCGGCATGGCAATGCCCGGCGGCGGATGCGCGGGATCAACAAGCGCCACGGAATAGTTCACCGGATGCTTGCGCACGAATGCACGGATCTTGTCGGCCGACTGGGACTCGTAGGCGAGACCGATGGCCGTAACCTTCGGACGCGAGGACACGAAGGCCGACAGCGCCGGCATTTCCTTGATGCAAGGGGCGCACCAGGTCGCCCAGTAGTTGACCACCACCCATTTGCCGCGTTGCGCTTGCAGATCGAATGATTTGCCGGCCAGCGTGGTCACGGTCAGCGTCGGTCGTGTGGCATCGCTCGCCGGGGTGGCCGCGCGTGCCTTGCCGGCACCGGGTCCGACGACAAGCGCCAACGCCGTGACCGCGCAAAACACCACCGCAACGAGCGCGGCAACACGGGACAAGGACAACTTCATGCGGACACGCTCCTGGAATGTTTTGCAGCCACCGCCGCGGTGTCGGCAGACAAGAATACCTCGCGCAGCGTGCGATCCATGCCGTGGCGCATATCCGCGCCCAGGTCCGTCAATGCGACCAACAACGTCGGCGGCAAGCCGTCACCCAACGTGCGCAACAGATCGGGATCGGTCGGCATGCGATACCCGCCCCCCTCGTACAAGCGACCCAGCGTGACCTCGTCCAGATTGCGTATCACCATCCACTGGTCGTCATCGGTGCAATGGACCAGCTTTTCGCGTTGCAGGTCGCGCAGATACCGCTCCAGCAAATCATCGGTCATGAAGCGCTCGCAGTGCAGCAGATCCTCTTCACTGATGCCGGCACCGTCGCGCTGCGCTCCCACCAGATGCTTGAGCAAGTGCATCAGACCCAGAAACTCGCCACCCACCGGCAATCGCCAGGCCCGCGGCCGGTACTCGAACGAGGACAGCGATGCGGTGATCGACGCCCCCAGCAGCACGATCGCCCACGACAGATATATCCACACCAGGAAAATGGGGATCACCGCCAGCTGGCCGTAGATCTGCTGATACGACGGCACATTGCTGACGTAGGCGGTGAACGCCCACTTGGCAAACTCGAACAACACGGTCGAGAGCAACGCACCACCCACGGCATGCTTCCACGGCACCCGCCGGTTGGGCACCAGCATGTACAAAGCGAACAACCCCAGCCATGTCACCACGAACGGAAACACCGCCCAGACCCGGCGCACCAACGACCAGTCGGTGTCCACCGGAGCAATCAGCGGCAACGCGGTCAGATACGACGTGACCGCCAGGCCGGCCACGATCAGCAACGGCCCCAGCGTGAGCGCCGCCCAATACATCAAAAAGCGCGACACCGCCGAGCGCCGCACCGCGACGCGCCAGATGCGGTTGAAGCGTTCCTCGATGCTGGCCAACATCGCCAGTGCCGACAGCAGGAAGACGATGATGCCGAGCGTCGTCAGGCGACTGGCATTGCCGGCAAACTGCATCAGGTAATGCTGCACCGCGCGCCCCGCCGCCGGCACGAAATTGCTGAACACGAAATCCTGCAGGCGCAAACTCATGCCCGAAAACGCGGGCAGTACGGCAAGAATGCCGAACACCGCCGCCATCAATGGCACCAGTGCAAACAGCGTCGTATAGGACAAGGCACCGGCGGTTTCGAAGCACTTGTCATCGACAAAGCGTCGCCACACGAACAAACCGAATGCACGCCAACGATCACGGTCGAATTTGAAGGCCATGGGCGCCTCATGCGGCATGGACAAACGAGCCATTACACTAGCGCAACCGGCGTGAACATGCGGCATCGCCATGGCCACGCGATGCCGCCCGCACGCTCCCGACATTGACACGGAAACTCCATGAGCCACGACATCCTGGTGCTTTACTACAGCCGCAGCGGCCACGTCGCACAATTGGCACGTCTGGTCGCGCGCGGCATCGGCGAGGTGCCCGGGATGCAGGCACGCCTGCGTCAGGTGCCGCCGGTGGCACCGGTGACCGAGATCGCGCAACCGCCCGATCCCGGTGAAGGCGCGCCTTACGTCGAACGTCGTGATCTGACCGAATGCGCCGGGCTGGCGCTGGGCAGTCCGACCCGTTTCGGCAACATGGCCGCGCCGTTGAAGCATTTCCTCGACAGCACCGGCGCCGAATGGGCCTCGGGCACGCTGGTCGGCAAACCGGCGGCCGTGTTCACGTCGACCTCGACCATGCACGGTGGCCAGGAATCGACCCTGTTGTCGATGATGCTGCCTTTGATGCACCACGGCATGCTGTTGCTGGGCATCCCGTTCACCGAACCGGAGCTGGGCACCACGACCAGCGGCGGCACGCCTTACGGCGCCAGTCACGTGACCGGCAACCACGGCGACAACCCGGTCACCGACGACGAACGCAGCCTGGCGCGCAAGCTGGGCAAGCGCCTGGCCGACACGGCGCGGCGTCTGGAGGCTTCCCGGTGAGCGCGACCACCACGCCCCCACGCGTGCGCCATGCCCGGCACGCCGGGTTCGCGGCGTGGGCCGCGTTGCTGGTCCTGGAGCTGGTCTGGCACCTGTGGCTGGCGCCGTTCGACGCGCCGGCGCTGGCGCTGGCGATCGTGCCATTGTTGCTGCCGTTGCTGGCCTTGCGTCGACCGGAGCGTGCCCTGTTGTGGATCGGCATCATCGCCTTGTTCTATTTCGCCCACGGCGTCAGCGACGCCTGGGTATCACCGGCCTGGCGCATTCCCGCGTTGATCGAAATGCTGCTGAGCGTGGTCGTGATCGGTGCGCTCGGCGTCGGCGTGCAGCGACGCAAATCAAAGCCGCTCCCGGAAACCCCTTCCGCAGGCGCGTAATTGTGCAGGTCGGGTTGAGCCGCAGGCGTAACCCGACAGCTGTATTGCATCATCACGGCATGTCGGGTTGATGGAGCCAACCCGACCTATGTATGGACTCGCCCCTGGTGTCAACCGCTGTGAGCGCAAGAAGCACTGGCTGCGTTTATGTATAAGGCCTCGTCGAAGGTGGTCCGAGGGACCACGGGCCGGCATCGGAAAAGCTCGCGGGTAAGCCGATTACACAGAGGCTTCAAGAGCCGGTAGGTCGGAAGGCTTGGGTCCGCGACGGTCTGACCTGATGATTCGAGCGATTGAGCAGCGGTAGCGCGTAAAGGGAACGAAGGGATACGGGTAGGTCGATGGCGAGATGTAGCAAGTTGTCGGCAAAGTAGCCCGCATCACGGCCTGCCGACCAGAACGGTCTTGGGCGGCTTTTGTCAACGGCGCGAAGCGCTTGCGAAGCCGTTGACCAAAGTGGCCCAAGACCCATCCTCAGGGCAGGCTGTGGTGGGGCGGGGTCAGTGCATGGTGCCCTCCGCGATCTCGGTGCCGAGCGTGCGCTCGTGCGGGTTGCGATGGAACGGCGTATCGGGGTGTTTCAGCAGCACCCAGATGACACGCAGGTTGTGGTTGGCCAAGCGGACCGCCGCACCGTTGGGACCGCTGTGTTTCACCCAGCGCTGGATGCGCCGGCTGTAGCGGTCGGTGGCATCGCTTCGCGTGTGGCTGATCACGCTGTGGGCACCTTCGATGAGTGCGTTACGCAGATAGGTATCGCCGTGTCGGCTCATTTTGCCCAGGTGAATCTTCGTGCCGCTGCTGTGCTGGTTGGGCGTGACGCCGAAGTAGGCGGCAAACTGCCGGCTGTTGGCAAAGCGCTCGGGATTGATGCCTTTGCACGCCATCGCGGTGGAAGTGATCTTGCCGACTCCGTGAATTTGGCACAGGTGTCGGGCGACCGGATCGGTGCGGCTGAGTACTTCGAGCTCCGCATCAAGCTTGGCCATCCGTTCGTTATGCCATTCCCATTCTCCCATCAGGATGGCTACCAACTCACGCAGACGGTCCGGGATGGGCGCCTCGGCATCTTCCAGCACACGGGCCACCTTGCGTCGCCATGGCGCAACGCCTTTGGGGATGACGATGCCTTGCTCCAGCAACAGACCACGCGTTTGATTGATGATCGCCGTCATGCGCCGCGTCCAGCCGCGCCGCGCGCGGTGCAGCGCCTGCATGGCCAATTGCTCCTGGGTCTTGACCGGCACCGGGTGCACACTCACATCATGCAGGGCACGCAGGATGGAAAGCGCATCGTTGGCGTCGTTCTTGGGGCCACTGCGATGCGCTGCCGTGTGCTGCGCCGGCAAGATCGCCACCGTGACGCCGCGGGCCTGAATCTCGCGTGCCCACGCTTGTGCGCCTGGCCCCGCTTCGATGGCGACGGTCAGCGGTGGCTCCAGTTTCTGGATGAAGTGGTGCATCGCCTTGCGTGATTTCAGGCGCTTGGTCAGCACGACCTCTCCGCGGGCATCCTCACCAGCGATTTGAAACACCGTTTTGGCCAGATCAATGGCTATGGCTGTAATCTTGTTCATGGGTTCGCCCTCGCGTTGCTATGTTGGGAGCTATAGCTCACCACCATTGGCACCTCGATGCCTGAATACGCGGGGGCGAGTCCATTCGATTACACCGTCAATTGGGCAAGCGGCGGATGTTGGCGCCGAGGCCGCTGAGCTTTTCCTCGATATTCTCGTAGCCGCGATCGATGTGGTAGACGCGGCCCACGCTGGTGTCGCCGTGGGCCACCAGGCCTGCCAGTACCAGGCACGCCGAGGCGCGCAGGTCGGTGGCCATGATCGGCGCGCCGCTCATGCCGTCCACGCCCTGCACGATGGCGGTATTGCCTTCCAGGCGAATGTCGGCACCCAGTCGCTGCAGTTCGTGCACGTGCATGAAACGGTTTTCGAACACCGTCTCGGTAATCACGCCCACGCCTTCGGAAACGCAATTGAGCGCCGTGAACTGCGCCTGCATGTCGGTCGGAAACGCAGGGTAAGGCGCGGTCGTCAGGTTGATCGCACGCGGGCGGTGGCCACGCATGTCCAGCTCGATCCAGTCGCTGCCGGTGTCGATGTGCGCGCCGGTGTCTTCCAGCTTGGACAGCACCGATTCCAGCGTCGACGGGCTGGCGTGGCGCGCGCGCACGCGACCACCGGTGATGGCGCCGGCAATCAGGAAGGTGCCGGTCTCGATGCGGTCCGGCAACACATCGTAATGACAGCCGTGCAGGCGTTCCACGCCGTGGATGACCAGCGTGTTGCTGCCGGCGCCCTCGATGCGCGCACCCATGGCATTGAGGCAATCGGCCAGGTCCACCACCTCGGGTTCCTGTGCCGCATTCTCGATGACGGTCGTGCCCTCGGCCAGGGTCGCCGCCATCATGATGTTTTCGGTGCCGGTGACGGTCACCATGTCCATGTTGATGCGCGCGCCTTTCAGACGCTTGGCCTTGGCATGGATGTAGCCGTTCTTGACCACCACCTCGGCACCCAGTGCCTCCAGGCCACGGATGTGCTGATCGACCGGGCGCGAGCCGATCTGGCAGCCGCCCGGCAACGACACCTCGGCCTGGCCGAACCGGGCCACCAACGGCCCCAGCACCAGGATCGAGGCGCGCATGGTCTTGACCAGCTCGTAAGGCGCCACGAAACGGTCGGCCGGACGCGGGTCGATATGGATCTTCATGCGCTCGTCGAGCACCAGCTGCACGCCCATCTGGCCCAGCAGTTCCATCATCGTGGTGACGTCCTGCAGGTGCGGCACGTTGCCGATGCTGACCGGCTCGTCGGCCAGCAGCGTGGCCACCAGGATCGGCAGCACGGCGTTCTTGGCGCCGGAAATGGTGACGTCGCCCTCGAGCGGATGACCGCCGGAAATGACAATTTTGTCCATGGCGGCAGTTATCCTTGTGCAGGTCGCGCGGCGGCTTCGCCGGGCGTCAAAGTCGTGAGGCTGAGCGCGTGGATCGCGCCGCCCATCTGTTCACCCAATGCCGCGTAGACCATGCGATGACGCGCCAGCGGCAACTTGCCGGCAAACGCCTCGGTGGTGACCCGGGCCTCGAAATGCACGCCGTCGTCGCCGCGCACGTCCACGATCGCGTCAGGCAAAGCCTGTTCAATCAATGATTTGATGGTTTCCGGCTTCATGAATCCCGAACGATGACTGAATTGATGCGTCGCTCGCGGCGCGCATGCGGGTAAAATAAACGTTTGGAATGGTAATGGAAATTTGCCGGCGCCGGAATTGCGCCACTCGCCAGATTCAGGCACTACGTTCATGAATGCGACATCCGCCAACCCCCGGCTCACGCCGTACACCGTCGACGCCGCCGCGCTGGCCGCCAGCGCGCGCAACGTCATCGCGATCGAAGCCAACGCCATCGCCTCGCTCGAACCCCGCATCGACGGCGCCTTCAGCGACGCCTGCCGGCGCATCCTGTCGTGCAACGGGCGCGTGGTGGTCTCGGGGATGGGCAAGTCCGGCCACATCGCGCGCAAGGTGGCGGCCACGCTCGCTTCCACCGGCACGCCGGCGTTTTTCGTGCATCCGGGCGAAGCCAGCCATGGCGACCTCGGCATGATCCAGCCGCAGGACATCGTGCTGGCGTTGTCCAACTCCGGCGAGACCGACGAACTGCTTGTCATCCTGCCGGTCATCAAGCGCCAGAACATCCCGCTGATCGCCATGACCGGCAACGCGCAATCCTCGCTGGCGCGGCAAGCCGACGTGCATCTGGATGTCAGCGTGACCGCCGAAGCGTGCCCGCTGGGCCTGGCCCCGACCACCAGCACCACGGCGGCGCTGGTGATGGGCGATGCGCTGGCGATCGCGCTGCTGGAAGCGCGTGGCTTCACGTCCGATGATTTCGCCCGCTCGCACCCGGCCGGCAATCTGGGCCGGCGCCTGTTGCTGCACATCAGCGACGTCATGCACACCGGCGAAGGCGTGCCCGTGGTCCGGGCCGACGCCGACATGAGCCGGGCCCTGGTGGAGGTGACGCAAAAACGCCTGGGCCTGACCGCGGTGATCGATGCCGATGAACGTCTGGTCGGCGTCTTCACCGATGGCGACCTGCGCCGCGCGCTCGACGACATCACGGTGGACCTGCGCACCAGCGCCGTGTCCGACCTGATGACCCGCAAGCCCAAGACCATCACCGCCGACAAGCTCGCCATCGAGGCTGCGCAGGTGATGGAGAAACACCAGATCCACGCCCTGCTCGTGGTCGATCACGAGCACCGCGTGGTCGGTGCGCTGAACATCCACGATCTGCTGCGCGCCCGCGTGGTGTAGGATCGCCCTCCTTTACCGGATCGTCCCGCAACGCCATGGTTCCCGAATTTCTCGCCAACGTTCCCGACACCGTCCGCACCCGCGCCGCGGGCCTCAAGCTGGTCGCGTTCGACGTTGACGGCACCTTGACCGATGGTCGCCTCTGGTACACCGAGGACGGCCATGAATTGAAGGTGTTCCATGCCCACGACGGACACGGCCTGAAGCGCCTGATGGCCAACGACATCACCGTCGCCATCATCACCGCGCGGGTCAGCCGTCCGGTCTCGCTGCGCGCCGAGGAACTGGGCATCGACCACGTCTATCAGGGCCAGTCCGACAAGCACGCCTGCCTGGCCGAGTTGCAACAGGCACTCGGCGTGACGCCCGAACAAACCGCCTTCGTCGGCGACGACTTGTCCGACGTGCCGGCCATGCGCATCTCCGGGCTGGCGGTGGCGGTGGCCAACGCCCATCCGCAAGTGTTTGCCCATGTGCACTGGCAGACCCACCGCAGCGGTGGCGACGGCGCCGCGCGCGAAGTGTGCGATCTGGTCCTGGACGCGCAGGGCAAGCTGGAACCCGCACCGACAGACAACCCGTGACCCAACGTCGCCTCATCACCAGCCTGGTCGTGCTGGCGCTCGCCGTGGCGCTGGTGCAGCTGGTCATCTGGTGGCTGAAGCCGCCGCCGGCGCCGCGCCATCTGGTCGGTCCGCCGCGCTCAGGCTACACGCTGCATGATTTCACCTTCTACGCGTACACGGACAACGGCAGCTTGAGCTTTCGCATGCGTTCGCCGTCGTTGAATCGTCGCGAAGGCGACAAGTCCTTGTACGTCGATCAACCACACTTCCTGCTGCCCCCGGCCAACGGCGAACCCGGCGCTCCGTGGCGCGGCAACTCCGACTACGGCTGGATCAACCACGACAACACGGTGCTCAAGCTGATGGGCGAAGTCGACATGCACCGCGCCGCCTTCGACGACACGCCGTCGGCGGAAATCCACACCTCCGACGTCACCGCCTGGCCGCGGCAAAACAAGCTGGCCACCGAGAAACCGGCGCACCTGCGTCAGGGAACCTCTAGAATGTCCAGCATCGGCCTGCGCGCCAACCTGCAATCCAAACATCTGGAGCTGCTGCATGATTTTCACGGCACGTTTGCGCCGAGCACGCACGACTGAGTCACCCCGCATTGCCATCCTCGCGTTGGCGCTGCTGCTGGCCTGCGCCCTGCCGTTGGCGGCGCAGGCCAAAAAGAGCGACCGCTCGCAACCGGTCAAGGTCAGCGCCCGCTCGGCCGACGCCATGGCCAAGCCCAACGGCACCAGCCACCTCAAGGGCGATGTGGTCATCAGCCAGGGCACGCTCAAGGCCACCGGTGCGAGCGCCACCATCTATTTCGACGCCAACTCGCGTGTCAGCCGCGTGGTGCTCACCGGCTCGCCGGCACATCTGCGCCAGATCGACGACAACGGCAACCTGGTCAAGGGCCACGCCAACACCATCGACTACAACGTGCCCGAGGGCATTGCCACGCTGAGCGGCGATGCGTATATCAAGCAGGCCGGTCGCGGCATGGCCAGTGGCGACACGCTGATCTACAACACCACCTCCAGCACCATGACCGCACGCAGCCACGGCGACAACCGCGTCCACCTGACCTTCCAGCCACGCCAGGAAAACGCGCCCACGCCGGCCACGAGCGCCAGCAGCACGCCGCCCCCGGCGACAAGCACGCCCGCGCCCGCCGCTTCGTCGGGTGGACACTGACTGATGCTGGAAGCCAAGGGACTCAAGAAGCGCTTCCGCTCACGCGAAGTGGTGCATGACTTCGGCTTTGCCATCGACGAAGGTGAAGTGGTCGGCCTGCTCGGCCCCAACGGCGCCGGCAAGACCACCTGCTTCTACATGGTCGTGGGGCTGATCCCGGCCGACCACGGCAGCATCACGCTCGACGGCAACGACATCACCGGCCTGCCCATGCATGTGCGCGCGCGCCGCGGCATCGGCTACCTGCCGCAGGAACCGTCCGTGTTCCGACGCCTGAGCGTCGCCGACAACATCCTCGCGGTGCTGGAGTTGCGTCCGGACATCAATGCCGCACAGCGCAAGGACGAACTGGACCAGCTGCTCGGCGAACTGAAGATCGAACACATCGCCACGCAAAAAGGCGTGAGCCTGTCCGGCGGCGAACGCCGGCGCGTGGAAATCGCCCGCGCGCTGGCCGCACGGCCGCGTTACATGCTGCTGGACGAACCGTTCGCCGGCGTCGACCCGATCTCCGTGGGCGAGATCCAGCGCATCGTGCGGCACCTCAAAGACCGCGGCATCGGCGTGTTGATCACCGACCACAACGTGCGCGAAACCCTGGGGATATGCGACCGCGCCTACATCCTCAGCGAAGGCTCGGTCCTGGCCAAGGGCTCCCCCGCGCACATCCTCGCCAACAAGCAGGTGCGCGAGGTGTATCTGGGGCAGGAGTTCAAGCTGTAGCCCGCGCCTGCGGTGTCAATCCGATGCGACCGTAGGAGCGGCGGAAGTCGCGATCGGTGACGCCGCAAGGTATCAACCCTGTGGGCACGCCCAATCGCGGCTTCCGCCGCTCCTACCGTCATGCCCCATCAGCCTGTGCGCGGGATTTATGCCAACCCTGTCGCCGCGTGACCATTCACCTCTGGCCCAATCGACGGCAGATGGGTAGCATGGTGGCACGCTCATTGCTTGGCGTCGGCATGAAACCGTCCATCCAACTGCATCTGAACCAACAGCTGTCGCTGACGCCGCAGCTGCAGCAGGCCATTCGCCTGCTGCAATTGTCGCAGCTGGAACTGAGCACCGAATTGCGCCAGATCACCGAGGCCAATCCGATGCTGGAGTTCGTCGAGGACGGCGCACCGGAAGACCCGCGCGAGGCAAAAGCTGACGGCGAGGCCGTGGTCGCCGACGATGGCGAAACCGCATGGGACACCGATCCCGGCACACCCGATACCGCGCTGGACTTTTCGCAGTCCGGCAACACGTCCAACCATTCCGCTTCCAACGATTGGGAGCCGCAAAACGCGGCGCCGGAAGGTTTGCGCGAGCACTTGATGTGGCAGCTCAACCTGTCGCCGCTGGACGCGCGCGAGCGCATGGTCGCGACCGTCATCATCGACGCGCTGGACACCAACGGCTATCTGCACGAAAGCCTCGCCGCGCTGGCCACGGCCCTGCCCGCCGAGCTGCACATCGATGAAGATCAGATCGAGACCGTGCGCCGCCAGGTGCAACAGTTCGATCCGGCCGGCGTGGCCAGCACCAGCCTCGCCGACTGCCTGGATGCACAGTTGCGCCAGTTCGGCGATGACACGCCGCACCTCGAACTTGCCCGGCGCATCGTGGCCGACGAGCTGGACCTGCTGGCGCGCAACAATCTCAAACAGATTGCCAGCCATTTGCATGCCGACGCCGAAGCCGTGGCCACGGCCTGCGGGCTGATCCGCAGCCTCGACCCGCACCCCGGTGCCGCACTCGATCCCACGCCGGTCGAGTACGTGATACCCGACGCCTACGTGCGCCGTGACGATGACGGACGCTGGCATGTCAGCCTGAGCCCGTCCAGCCAACCCAAGCTGGAGCTGAACCAGCATTACTGCGGTTTGATCAAGCAGGTCAAACGCGACGATGCCGTGTACCTGCGCGGCCAGCTGCAAGAGGCGCGCTGGTTGCTGAAAAGCCTGGAAGCGCGCGCCGACACCGTGCTCAAGGTCGCGCGCGCCATCGTGCAACGCCAGCGCGCGTTTCTCGACTACGGCCCGGAGGCCATGCGGCCGCTGGTATTGCGCGAGATCGCCGAGGAAATCGACATGCACGAGTCTACGATTTCACGCGTGACCACGCGCAAATACCTGCACACGCCGCGCGGCATCTTCGAGTTCAAGTATTTCTTTTCCAGCAGCGTGGGCACCGAGGGCGGCGGCAGTGCCTCGTCGACCGCCATCCAGGCCATGGTGCGCAAACTGGTCGACGAGGAAAACCCGCGCAAGCCGCTTTCCGACCAGGCGCTGGCCAACGCGCTGGGTGAACGCGGAATTCACGTCGCAAGGCGTACCATTGCAAAGTATCGGGATGCGCTGCGCATTCCCGGATCGAGTGAACGCCGGCGCGCCGGCTGAGGGAACTTGCCGTGCGCCGGAGGCGTCAAAGGTATTGATGCGGGCATCACCCGCATCAAGTGTCCGCCGCCGTGAGGCGGTATTTGGCAAACTCCAGAGGAGACGCTCCATGCAAGTGCAGATCAGCGGTCACCAGATCGAAATCACTCCCGCCCTGCGGAGCCACGTGCGGTCCAAGCTCGACCGCCTCACCCGCCATTTCGACAATCTCACCACGCTGACAGTCGTGCTGTCGGTGGAGAAACTCGAGCAACGCGCCGAAGGCACCCTGGTCGGCGCCGGCTGCACGCTGCATGCCCAGGCCATCGATCTGGACATGTACAACTCGATCGACCTGATGTTCGACAAGCTCGTCACCCAGCTGCGCAAGCACAAGGAAAAGCTCACCGACCACCATCCGCGCGAAGGTCGCGAACTTCACTACGGATAAGCATCCACGCACGCGTCGCTGCCGGGAATGGCTTCCCGGCAGCGACGCATCCGTGCCGAACTGGCACAATGGGCGCGAGGGCCGCCGCAACCGGACGGCCATAGGCATGTATGTGCATGGACAAGCTCACCGCCCGACAGCTTTATGACAACATCCAGGAACGCCTGGATGTGCGCTGGGTCGCGGGCATGCGCGGCGAAACGCGCGTGCTCGATGGCGGCGAAAACCAGTCGCGTCGCCCATCGCTGGTCGGCTACCTGAATGTGATCTACCCCAACAAGGTGCAGATCATCGGCTCCGAGGAGCTGGCCTATCTGGACGCGCTCGACTCACGCCAGCGCTGGGAAACCATCCAGAAGATCGTCTCGCACTCGCCGCTGGCCCTGCTGGTCAGCAAAAGCCAGAAACCACCCTCGGACCTGGTCGATGCCGCCGAGGAAAGCGACACGCCGCTGTGGATCAGCTCCAAGCGCGGCCACAAGCTGCTGGCCTGGCTGCAATTTCATCTGGCGCGGCAACTGGCTCAGCGCATCACCCTGCATGGCGTGTTTCTGGAGGTGTACTCCATCGGCGTGCTGGTCACCGGCGATCCCGGCTCGGGCAAGAGCGAGTTGGCGCTGGAGCTGATCACGCGTGGTCATCGCCTGGTTGCCGACGACGCCACCGAATTCACCCTGGTCTCGCCCGACGTCATCGACGGCGCCTGCCCCGAACTGCTGCGCGACCTGCTGGAAGTACGCGGCATCGGCGTGCTCAACGTGCGCGAGATGTTCGGCCACACTGCTGTCAAGAAATCCAAATACTTGCGCCTGATTGTTCACCTCAAACCGATGCGCGACACGGTTGATGGCGAAGCCCTCAAACGCCTGACCGGCGACACTGGCAAACGCGAGATCATGGACGTGATGGTGCCGACCATGACCATTCCCGTGGCGCCCGGTCGCAACCTGGCGGTCATGGTCGAAGCGGCCGTGCGCAGCTACATGCTCAAGTCCAGCGGCATCGATCCGTCACGCACTTTCATCGACCGCCAGGCCCGCCAACTGCAAAACCTGCCCCCGTGGTAAGCCCCGTACCGTATTGACATGATTCCCGACAAAGCCTCATCCGATATCCACCTGCTTGTTCTGTCCGGCATGTCCGGCGGCGGCAAGACGGTCGCCCTGCGCGCGCTCGAAGACCTGGACTTCTATTGCGTCGACAACCTGCCCGCCGCCCTGATGCCGCAACTGGTCAAGGCCGTCGGTGGCGGTCGCCACCAGCGCATCGCGGTCGGCGTGGACGTGCGCAACCGCTCCGACGACCTGGCACAGATTCCGCAGATGATCTCGGCCCTGGCGTCCGACGGCGTCATCGTGCATCTGGTGTTCGTCGACAGCCGCGACGATGTCCTGCTCAAGCGCTATTCGGAAACACGCCGTCGCCACCCGCTATCCGCCGACGGCCTGTCACTGGCCGATGCGATCGCCCGGGAACGGCGGTTGATGCGCCCGGTGGCCGCGATCGCCGAGCACGTGATCGACACCAGCGATCTCAACGTGCACCAGTTGCGACGCATGATCGCCACGCGTTTTGCCGCGGCCGCCGAGGGCATGACGCTGCTGTTCGAGTCGTTTGCCTACAAGCGCGGCCTGCCGCTGGATGCGGACTTCACGTTCGACGCGCGTTGCCTGCCCAACCCGCACTGGGACCGCTCCTTGCGTCCGCTATCGGGCAAGGACGGACCGGTACGCGAATTCCTCGACGCCAAACCACTGGCCGGCGAATTGCTCGGCGACATCACCGGCTTTCTCGACATCTGGTTGCCGCGCTTTGAAAGCGACGACCGCAGCTACGTCACCGTATGCATCGGTTGCACCGGCGGACGCCATCGCTCGGTCTACCTGGTCGAAAAACTGGCCGCACATTTCCGTCGCGGCAACGACGAGGTGCTCACCTTCCACCGTGAGCTCGATTGAACATGGATGCCGGTGTCCTTCTGATCACCCATGAAGCCGTCGGCGACGCGTTGATCGCCGCCGCGCGCCACGTCATGCCGCAGTTGCCGTTGCGCGTGGCCACCATGGAAGTGCCCGCCGACGCCGATGTCGACACCATGCGCCGCCTCACCTCGCGCCACGTGCGCGACCTCGATCAGGGCGGCGGCGTGCTGGTACTGTCGGATCTGTATGGTGCCACACCCTGCAACATCGGCCTGTCCGTATGCGGGCTCGACTCACCGGTTCGTTGCGTATCCGGGCTCAACCTGCCCATGCTGCTGCGCGTGATGAACTACGCCGAAAAACCCCTCGACGAGCTGGCCGAAGTGGCCGCGGTCGGTGGCCGCGGAGGAATCCACATCGACCATGCGTGAACAAGACGTCACCGTTTCCAATCGCCTCGGCCTGCACGCCCGCGCCGCGGCCAAATTGGTACAAACCGTGCAACCATTCAAGTCCACCGTGATGCTGGCCAACAACAACCGCGAGGTCAACGCCAAGTCCATCATGGGCGTGATGATGCTCGCCGCCAGCCAGGGCACGGTCGTGACCCTGCGTGCCGATGGCGCCGACGAGGATGATGCCCTCGGCGCCCTCGTCGACCTGTTCGAACGCAAATTCGACGAGGGCGGATAAGCATGCGCCAGGTTCTCGAAGGCAACGTCGGTGCGCGCGGCATGGCCCTGGGCCGTGCCCGGCGCGTGCAAACCACGAAAATCCGCATCGACCCGACGCCACTCGCCGATCACGAGATCGACGACGAGATCGAGCGCCTGCACCAGGCGCTGGAAACCGCGCGCGACGAACTGCTGGCCTTGCGCGACAAGATGCACGGCTCGATGGCGCGCGAGGCCGCCGAGTTCGTCGACGCCCACAACATGCTGCTCAGCGACCCGGACCTGCTGCGCGGCCTGGACACCATGGTGCGCGACGAGCGCATGCGCGCCGGCGCCGCACTCAAGGCCCAGCGCGACCGCCTGGCCGCGGTGTTCGAGGCCATGGACGACCCCTACCTGCGCAGCCGCAGCGAGGACATCGACCAGGTCATCGGTCGCGTGCTCGGCATCCTCGCGCGCGACAGCAGCCACGAGGAACGCAAACTGGCCTCGCGTGTGGGCGAAATCCTGGTCGCCGAAAGCATTGCCCCCGGCGACATGGCCAGCCTGGCCGGGCGCGGCCTGCTCGGCGTGGTCACGGTCACCGGCAGCGCCTATTCGCACAGCGCCATCCTGGCCCGCAACCTGAGCCTGCCGATGTTGATCGGCGTCGGCACCGCGATGTCCGCCATTGGCGACAACGATCTGGTCCTGCTGGATGGCGAAGCCGGGCAGATCATCGTGCATCCGGCCTCGCAGGACTTGGCTCGCTACCGCCGCTGGCAACGCGACACCGCACGCGAGGGCAAGCGCCTGGCCGCACTGGCCAACGCACCGACGCGCACTCTGGACGGCGTCGACATCCGCCTGTTCGCCAACGCCGAACAACCCGGCGATCTGGCCACCGCGCGCGCGCATGGCGCCAGCGGCATCGGTCTGTACCGCAGCGAATTCCTGTTCCTGCAAAGCAAAGGCCTGCCCAGCGAGGACGAACAATTCAGCGCCTACCGCAACCTGGTCCTGGCCATGGGCGGTTTGCCGGTCACCATCCGCACCCTGGACCTGGGCGCCGACAAGGCCGGCACCGCCGGCTTGAGCGTGCCCGACGAAGACAACCCGGCACTGGGCGTGCGCGGCGTGCGCCTGTCGCTGCGCCACCCGGTGGTCTTCGCCACCCAGTTGCGCGCGATCCTGCGTGCGGCCAGTTACGGGCCGGTGCGCATCCTGGTACCGATGATCACCCAGGCCGACGAACTGGACGCCGTGCGTACGCTCATCGAGCACTGCACGCGCGACCTGCACAACGAAGGCGAAGAACCACCGGACAACATTCCCGTCGGCGCGATGATCGAGGTCCCGTCCGCCGCGCTGACCGTGCGCACCCTGCTCAAGCACGCCGACTTCCTGGCCTTGGGCACCAACGATCTGGCGCAATACCTGCTGGCCACCGACCGCAACAACGACGCCCTGGGCAAGCTGTACAACCCGCTGCAACCGGCCCTGCTGCGCCTGATCCACCACGTCATCAATGCCGGCAAGCGCGCCGGCAAGCCGGTCAGCCTGTGTGGCGAAATGGGCGGCGACCCGCTGTTCACGCCGCTGCTGCTGGCGCTCGGCCTGACCGACTTCAGCATGCATCCCGGCCAACTGCTGACCATCCGCGACCACATCGCCGACCTCGACCGCACCCGCCTGCGCCGCCTCGGCCCGCGCATCCTGCGCGCCGCCTCACGCGAGGAAGTCGAAGCGATCGTGCGCAATGCCATCCCCGCCACGCCCTGACCACCCCGTAGGGCGGGCATTGCCCGCCAACCAGCGTAGGTCGGGTTGAGCCGCAGACGTAACCCGACATGCGTTTTGCAACACGCCACGTCGGGTTGATGAAGCCAACCCGACCTACAGCAGCGGCATGGAAGCACATGCCGCCCCAAGCCATGGACCGCGGACATTCTGTCCGCATGCGGATGTGGACGTCCGCGGTCCATGGCACCTTCACCCTACAAAGTGGCGAGAAAGGCTTCGAGCAGGGCACCGCGATACTTGTCGCGCGCCAGGACCAGTGACAGCCGTCGCTCCAAATCCAGAAACGGTGTTTTCAATACCGCCACACGCCCGGCTTTCGCGGCATCGCCAATCGCCACCTCGGGCAGGCAGGCGATGCCGAGGCCGGCAATCACGGCCTGCTTGATCGCTTCGATCTGACCCAGCTCAAGCACGGTTTCGCCCGGCGGCAGGTCGGCCAGCGCGCGTTCGCACAAGGCCCGCGTGGCCGAGCCCTGCTCGCGCATGATCCAGCGCACGTCGGCAAAATCGGCAGCCTTCAGGCGTTTGCGCCGGGCCAGCGCATGATCCGGCGGCGCGCATACCACCAACGCATCGGGACGCCACGGACGCACTTCGAGATCGGCATGCGTCACCGGCCCTTCCACACAGCCGATATCCAGTGTGTGCGCGCGAATCGCCGCGACGATGGCGTGCGTGTTGTGCACGCGCAGGCGCACCGACACCCGCTCATGCTCGCGGACGAAATCGCCCAGCAACTCGCCGACCCGATAGTTGCCGACCGTATTGCTGGCACCGATGCGCAGCTCGCCACTCAACTCGCTTGGACCGTCGACGGCACGCTGCTGCACTTCGCGCAGGCGGTCCAGCACATCCTGCGCCAACGGCAACATGTCGCGACCACGCTCGTTGAGGCGCACACGACCGTGGTCGCGGGCAAACAGCGGCGTGTCCAGATGCCGCTCCAGTTCGGCCAGGGCCATGCTGGCCGCCGGCTGGGTCATGTGCAGCCGTTCGGCCGCCGCGCGCACGCTGCCGGCATCGGCGATGGCCACGAACACTTCGAGCTGGCGCGGGCTGATCTCGATCATCAAGAAAACTTATATAACGGATAAGAAATTATAAATATCATTTTTGCATGTATCGGCCTAGCCTGCGTGGGTCGCTTGTACGGAAGTTCCCCGCATGACGCACCATGCCGCCACCACTGTCCCCAACCACCACGCCGCCAATGCGCCGCGTCGCGCCAGTCTCTGGCCAGGCTTGCTGCTGTCGGCCGTGATCGCCGTGATCGCCTGGCAGCTGGGGCGCTGGTTGCCGCTGGTCGGCGGACCGGTATTCGGCATCGTGCTCGGCGTGCTGGTGCGCAACGTGATCGTGCCGCCGGCCGCCTGTCAACCGGGCATCCGCTTTGCCGGCACGCAGGTGCTGCAATGGTCGATCGTCGCGCTGGGCCTGGGGCTGAGCCTGACCCAGGTCGTGCACACCGGACTGGATTCGCTGGCGGTCACGCTGGTGACCGTGACCGCCGCCTTCGTCGCCGCGTGGTTGCTCGGACGCGTGCTCGGCATCCCATCCAAGCTGAAACTGTTGATCGGCGTCGGTACCGCCATTTGCGGCGGTTCGGCAATCGCCGCCGCCACACCCATCATCAAGGCGGACGAACACGACACGGCGTTCGCCATTTCCACCATCTTTCTGTTCAACCTGATCGCGGTACTGGTGTTTCCGCTGCTCGGCCACCTGATGGGCATGACCGACCAGGGCTTCGGCCTGTGGGCCGGCACCGCCATCAACGACACGTCGTCCGTGGTCGCCGCCGGTTACAGCTACTCCACCGTCGCCGGCGACTACGCGACCATCGTCAAGCTGACGCGGGCCACGCTGATCATCCCCGTATGCCTGGGCCTGGCGCTGATCGAAGCATGGCGACACAAGCGCAGCGGCGGTGATGGTTTCAAGCTGCGCCGCGTGTTCCCGTGGTTCATCGCGTGGTTCGTGGTGGCTTCGGCCGTGCGCACCGCCGGCTGGATTCCGGTTGCCTGGCATGCCGACATCCACCTGATCGCCGAATTCATGATCATCATCGCCCTGGCCGCCATCGGCCTGTCCGCCGACCTCCGGCGCATGGCCGCGACCGGCTTCCGGCCCATCGCACTCGGGCTCGGCGTGTGGATCGCCGTGGCCGTCAGTAGCCTGGCCGTCCAGCTGGTCATGGGACAGCTGTAATCCCGAACCGCAACAAACACCCTGTAGACAATCTGTTCGGAGCCAAGCGCTTTCGAGGCCGGCATACAGGCGAGCACAGTCGTATGGCCCAGGGCTTTTCATGATGGACCCGGTGGCCATGAGCATCATGCGGACGTCCTCGTCCGCAATGGCAACGCGCCCGCCATTGACGTGATCAACCGCGTAGGTCGGGTTGGCTTCATCAACCCGACATGCCGCAATGCGACACGGATGTCGGGTTACGCCTGCGTCTGCGTGATCACGACACCTTGCCGCGCTCGCGCAGCGTCTGCGCCACCTTGTTGCGCAGGTACACCGGCAAGGCTTCTTCCGGTGCCAGCGTATTGCCCGCGGCAAACGGCGGGATGGCCAGACGCGCGACATGACGCGCCTGCGGAAAACGCTGCGCCCGGCCCCAGCGCGGTGCTGCCGGCAACTTGCCACCGATCACGTCGGCATACTCGCCCCAACCGGTCCCGACGACATTCCAGGCGGACGCATCGGGCACCACCAGATCCTCGGCCTTGCACACGCATTCGTCGTCGAGCGCTTCGACCAGACCATCATCGGTGCGCGCAAACGCACCGGCATACACCTCACCCATGCGCGCATCGATGACGGCCAGCACCGCCGCGTCATCGGCCGGTGCCTCCATCGCCAGCGCCGCAAGCGACGACACCGTCACCACCGGGCGATCCAGTGCCGCGGCCAAACCCTGCGCAACCGACACCCCCAGACGCACACCGGTGAACGCGCCGGGACCACGTCCCACCGCAATGCCGTCCAGCTGCGCGCGCGACAACCCGGCTTCGGCCAGCACCGCCTCGGCCATCGGCAACACGTGCTCGGCATGACGTCGGGGCAGGATGTCGCTGCGTTCGACGAGCTGGTCACCCATCAGCAAGGCGACGGAACAGGCTTCGGTGGCGGTATCGAGGGCAAGCAGATTCATGCCGGCATTATCGCATCGAAATCGCGTCGAAAAATCCGCGCACATCATCAATGTCATGCGTTCGCGGCATCGGCGGCAGGCTGCGCAGGAACAGACGCCCGTAACCCTTGCCGGTCAGGCGCGGATCGCACAACATCAACACACCACGATCACCGGTATCGCGAATCAAGCGCCCCACGCCCTGCTTGAGCGCGATCACCGCATTGGGTACCTGCCAGCCCATGAACGGATTGGTGCCGGCCTGCTGCATCGCTTCCAGCCGCGCCTGCAGCACCGGATCATCCGGCGAGGCAAACGGCAGCTTGTCGATCACCACCGCGCTCAGCGCATCGCCCGCCACATCCACGCCCTCCCAGAAGCTGGCCGCACCCAGCAACACGCCCTGCCCCGACTCGCGGAACGCATCCAGCAACTGATGACGCGGCGCCGTGCCCTGCACGAACAGTGGCCATGGTGCGTTGCGCTCTTCCATCAACGCCGCCGCCTGACGCAGCGCGCGATGCGAGGTAAACAGCATGAATGCCCGCCCCTGCGACGCCTCCAGTACCGGCCAGGCCGCGTCGACCACGCGCGTGGTGTAATCGCGCATGCCCGGCGCCGGCAGGTCGGGAGGCAGATAGCACAGCGTCTGGCTGGCGTAATCGAAAGGACTGTCCAGCGCCAACGTGCGCGGCTCGTCGAGCCCCATCTGCCGCGAAAAATGATCGAACCGTCCGGCCACCGACAAGGTCGCCGAGGTATAGATCCACGCCGCCGACAAACGCTCGCGCATGCCCTGCAACGGCGAGGCCAGATCCAGCGGCGTGGCATGCAGCGCAAAACCGTGCGCGCTGGCTTCGTACCAGCGCACCTCGTCCTCGTTGACGTGGCTGTCGATGCCATCGAGCCGCATCGACAACACCTCGGCACGCTCGTGCACCGTGGCCAGGCCACGCGAACGGTCGGCCTGTGCAGCCAGCGCCGCGGTCACATCCGTCAACGCATCATCCAGGCGGTCCAGCTCGTCACGGACCTCGGCCTTGCCCGACAACTGCACGAACGCGCCGCGCGCCGGCAACGGATCCATCACCAGACGCAACCGCTTGATCGCCACATCCAGCGCATCCAGCGGATCACGCAACACATCCAGCGCACCACTCACGCCGGCGCACTCGGCCAGTGCATCACGCCCCAGCTCGGTCAACTGACGCGCACTGACATGCTGCGAGAAAAACTGCCCGGCCAGCTCCGGCACCTGATGCGCCTCATCCAGAATGAACGCATCGGCAGTCGGCAACAATTCGCCGAACCCCTCCTGCTTGAGCGCCAGGTCGGCAAACAGCAAATGATGGTTGATCACCACCACGTCGGCCTCGGCCGCCTCGCGCCGCGCCTTGACCACATGGCAATCCTCGTAGAACGGACAGCCACTGCCCAGGCAATTCTCGGCCGTGGACGTCACCCGCGGCCACAGCGGCGAATCCTCCGGCACATCGACCATCTCCATGCGGTCGCCGCGCCGGGTCCGCGCCGACCAGGCACGAATGGCCGCCAACTGCGCGGCGTGCTTGCGCCGACCCGGCAAGGCACCGTGCACCGCCTGGTCCAGCCGATGCAGGCACAGATAATTGGCGCGCCCCTTGAGCAGGCTCACCTTGAGCCGCGCCCCCAACACCTCGCGCACACGCGGCAAGTCGCGAAAAAACAGCTGATCCTGCAGCGTCTTGGTACCCGTGGACACCAGCACCCGCTTGCCCGACAACAGCGCCGGCACCAGATACGCAAACGTCTTGCCCGTACCCGTCCCGGCCTCGGCCACCAGCGTCGCGCCCTCGTCGATGGCCTGCGCCACCTCGCGCGCCATCACCTGCTGCGCCTCGCGCGGCGCAAAACCCGGCACCTCGCGGGCAAACGGCCCTTCGGCACCGAGCAGCTCGGCCACATCGTCCATTTCAGTCTCGATCATGCCGTCAGTATCGCCGAGGCGGCGGGTGCGTGAAACCATCCGCGCCGATCACACCCGATCAAGCGGACTCAACACACCCAGGCCACCGCGATTGAGCACATGCGTGTAGATCTGCGTGGTGGCCACATCCTTGTGCCCCAGCAGCTCCTGCACCGTGCGGATATCGTGCCCATCCTCCAGCAAATGCGTGGCAAACGAATGCCGCAGCGTGTGGCACGTCGCCGGCTTGTCGATTCCCGCCGCATCGCGCGCACGGCGCATCGCCCGCTGCAACACCCGCTCATCCAGATGATGCCGCCGCACCGCGCCCGAGCGCGGATCACGCGAACGCTGCGCCGCCGGAAACACGTACTGCCAGGCCCACTCCCCCGCCGCGCGCTGATACTTGCGCGCCAGCGCATACGGCAAATACACCTCGCCGAACCCGGCATCCAGATCGGCCGCATGCAGCAACCGCGCCGAAATCAACTGCTCGCGCAACGAGCGCAGCAACTTGCGCGGCAACGGCACATGCCGATCCTTGTTGCCCTTGCCGGCACGCACCGTGATATCCAGCTTGTCCAGGTCCACATCCTTCACCCGCAACCGCAAGCACTCCATCACCCGCATGCCCGACCCGTACAACAACCCCACCATCAACCAATCGCGCC
>DASSKC010000121.1:0-11206 GCA_035690885.1 Oleiagrimonas sp.
CTGGACTAGCTTACATTGAAAAACATCTATACGTTCCAAGTTCGTGTCGACGTATATGCCATCGATCCCCTTGTCGTCAGGCCCGTCACATACGGTGTCGGCGGCTTCAACGTCGTCAATGCGATAGTAATTTTTCAGGAACCACAACAAAAGTGCATGGGACTCGGTTCGCCCGTCAGCGCGTTCGAGGGCGATCGTGTCTAGTAGTTCGGGATAATCTAAGTTCATAGAATCTGTCCGTAGGTTGGTACTGGCGCGAAGTCAGCCTACAGCGCACAACGCTAATTCGGCGCCAGTCTGCGCCGTAGCACGGAGTATCCCACGGTCGCGAGAGGCGGACAATCCGCCGCTCCGCGTCGACATGCTGCCGGCTGGCGATGTGGTGGTGAGGGTCTCATCGGGGTGCTTGCCGCGCATAGGGTGCGATGTGGCGGGTTGTGCTTTTGGCGCGCCGGTGTGGTGGTGTAACGGGGTGCGTAATGGTGGTTTGCTGTCGCTTGAGGCGTGTGCGGGTGCGCTATGCGCCAAGGTGGATGATAGGTATGTTGGTACTCGGTTCGCGTTTTCGTCCGGTCACGTTGCCGCCGGCGAGTGTGGTGGGGTGGCGCGTAGGGGCGGGTCGCGCAGGTTGGTCGGAGGGTGTGCCATGCCGATGTCACGTCGGCGTGGAATAATTGCGGTCGGGTGGCAACGACGGAGCGTGCGTGGGCGATCACGGTTTTTTGCAGACGGCACTGGTTTTTCTGCTGGCGACGGTACTGGTGGTGCCGCTGGCCAAGCGCTTCAAGCTGGGCGCGGTGCTGGGGTTCTTGATTGCCGGTGTGGTGATCGGGCCGTCGGCGCTC
Organism: Oleiagrimonas sp.; assembly: GCA_035690885.1. Taxonomy (GTDB): domain Bacteria; phylum Pseudomonadota; class Gammaproteobacteria; order Xanthomonadales; family Rhodanobacteraceae; genus Oleiagrimonas. Next base: position 846 of record DASSKC010000121.1, read on the forward strand.
GGGCTGATTCACGATACCGAACGGGTTGCCGGGATCTCCGAGTTCGGCGTGGTGCTGATGCTGTTCGTGATCGGCCTGGAGTTGTCGCCGCGGCGGCTGTGGGTGATGCGGCGCATGGTGTTCGGCACCGGTCTGGCCCAGGTGCTGGCCTGTGGCGTGGCGATCTGGGCGATCGCGGTGTACGGGCTGGGACTGTCGATGCATGCGGCGATCATCATCGGTGGTGCGCTGGCCTTGTCCTCGACCGCGTTCGGCTTGCAGATCCTGGCCGAACGCAAGGAGGTCGGCTCGGCGTACGGGCGCCAGGCGTTCGCCATTTTGCTGTTCCAGGATCTGGCCGCGATCCCGTTGATTGCCGCGGTGCCGTTGCTCGGTTCGGTCAGTGGCGAGGCGGCGGCGCCGGAGCTCGACAGTGTGGTGCGCGTGGTCGGCGTGATCCTGGCGGTGGTGATCGGCGGTCGTTACCTGCTGCGACCGTTGTTCCGCACCGTGGCCAAGGCAAACATTCCGGAGGTGTCCACGGCCACGGCGCTGCTGGTGGTGATGGGCGTGGCGTGGTTGATGGAAGTGGCGGGCATGTCGGTCACGCTGGGCGCGTTTCTGGCCGGCGTGCTGTTGGCTGATTCGGAGTATCGGCACGAGCTGGAATCGAACATCGAGCCGTTCAAGGGTTTGTTGTTGGGCTTGTTTTTCGTCAGCGTCGGCATGTCGGTGGACTTGTCGCTGTTGCTGGAGCGACCGACGCTGGTGCTGGGGCTGGTGATCGGTTTGCTGCTGGTCAAGGGCGCGCTGCTGTGGCCGTTGGGACGCGTGGTCGGACGCCTGCATGGGTCCGACGCGTTGCGGCTGGCGGCGTTGATGGCGGGTGGCGGCGAGTTTGCGTTCGTGTTGCTGGATCTGGCGCGCCGATATGGTCTGCTCGATGCCGATCAGCGCGATGTGCTGGTGCTGGTCATTTCGGTGTCGATGGCGGTGACGCCGCTGCTGGTGCTGGGCGCGGCCAAGGCGTTGAGCGTGACCCCGAACAAGCCCTCGCGCGAGTTCGACGTCATCGAGGACGAGGCGCCGCGCGTGATCATTGCCGGCTTCGGCCGGGTCGGCCAGATCGTCGGTCGCACGCTCAGCGCGCAGCGCATTCCGTTCGTGGCGCTGGAGGCGTCGGTGGAGCAGGTCGACAATGTGCGCCGATTTTCATCGGGTGCGCTGTCGCTGTATTTCGGCGATCCGGCGCGGCCGGAGATGTTGCGCGCGGCGCAGGCCGACAAGGCCGAGGTGTTCGTGCTGGCGACGGACGATCCGCAGGCCAATATCCGCACCGCGCGCCTGGTCAAGCGGCAGTATCCGCATCTGAAGATCATTGCGCGTGCGCGCAACCGCCAGCACGTGTTCCGGCTGATGGACCTGGGCATCGACGAGCCGGTGCGCGAGACGTTTTATTCCAGCCTGAAGATGACGCGTCAGGTGCTGCAGTTGCTGGGCATGGACGAGGAAACGGCGCGCGAGCGGGTGGAGCGGTTTCGCCAGCATGACGAGCACGTGTTGTTGCAGCAGCATCTCGTGTATGACGACGAGAAGGCCATGCGGCAAACCTCGCGCGAGGCCCTGGTGGACCTGGAGCAGCTGTTTGCCGCCGACAAGCAGCACGCCAAGCGGGCCGGTGGTGATGAGGCCGACGCTCCGGCGCCCGCGTCATCCGACTCGTGACCGATTCGCGCCTCAATCGGCCGGCTGGGCTGGCGTGCGCAGGGTTTGGTGGACGCCGGGGATGTGACCGTGGCGGTCGTCCAGTTCGACGGCAATGTCGGTGTAGCCCAGTTGCCGCGCGACATCCGCGCTGCGGCGGTCGAACGCGTCCACGGCGGTGCGGTCGGCGCCGCGTGCGAGCAGGATGCGCGCCGGTGCCAGCAACGCATGCATGGCGCAGGCGTGCAACGCGGTGACGCCGCGCGGGTCGGCGTGGTCGTGGCGCGCGCCGGCATCCAGCAGTACCGGCAACAAGGCGCCCAGATGCGTGGGGTCGCAGTCGACGCCGGGTTTCTCGTGTGCGCCCAGCAGTATCAGCAAGGGGGTGAGGCCCTTGGAGTCAACGTGGTTGACGTCGACGTCCATGGCCAGCAGGGCATCCAGCAGGCGTCGCGCCTGCAGGCTGTCGCGGCCGGCGAAGCAGTATTGCGCCGCGACATGCAGCGGCGTGCGCGCGTTCTTGTCGGTGGCGTCGGCATCGGCGTCGGCCGCGGCCAGTGCCTTGGCGGCCTCGGCATGGCCTTGCGCGCAAGCGACCATCAGTGCCGTGATGCCGCCGGGCAGGCGTTGGTCGACGCGTGCGCCGCGCTCGACCAGCAGCGGCATCATTTCCAGCTGGCGCATGTTGATGGCCGCGACCAGCGGCGTGATGCCTGTCGGCGTGATCAACCCGGCGTCGGCGCCGGCGTCGAGCAGACACACGGCGATGTCGTGGTGGCCGCGGCTGCAGGCATAGACCAGCGCGCTGACGCCGCGTACGTCGGGGCTGTCGGCAGCAAAGCCCAGTTCCAGCAGTTTGTTGACGGCGTCGAGGTCGCCGGCGGTGGCGGCGGCTGGCAGGTCATCGGCACGCAGGCGCCGGCCCGGCAGCGTCCAGGGTGTCCAGCGCAGCCAGCGGGTCAGCTCCGGCGCGTCCATGGTCATGGCCAGGCCGAGCGGCGTTTCGCCGTTGGCGTGGCTGATTTCGGGGTCGGCACCGGCGGCGACCAGGGTGCGTACGCTGGTGCTGTCGGGGCGGGTCTGGGCCAGCGCGGCGTGCAACGGGGTACGGCCATCGTGGTCGCGCGCGTTGGGTGCAGCGCCCATGGCGGCCAGCGCTTCAAGCACGGCTTGCCAACCGGGTGCGGTGGCCAGGTGCAGCGGCGTGCGGCCGTCGGCCAGCGGTCCGAACGGGTCAGCACCGGCGGCGAGCATGGTTTGTACCAGCGGCACGCCGACGGCGGGCGCGTCGATCAAACGCTCCATGGCGTGTGCCAGCCGGCCCGCACCGGCGGGCGATGCACCGGCGCCGAGCAACATCGTGGTGGCATCGGCGCTGCCGGGCAGGGCATCGATCAGCGCGTCCAGCAATGGCTGGCCGTCGCCAAGGTGCGCGTCATGCGCCAGGCCGTGTTCGAGCAACCAGGCGCTGGCGCGCGGGTGCTCGCCATCGGCCAGGGCCAGGTACAAGCGGGCCAGCTCGCCGCGCGGCCATTCGCGCACCAGTGACGCGAAGCTGCCGACCACGGCCCAGTGGCCGAAGCGCAGGGCATCCAGCAAATGGTCGGCGGTGGCGGCGTCGGCGTCCGGTACGTGGTCGTCGGCGACGCTGGCAGGCAGCTCCGTGTCCGGGTCGAGGATGGCGACAAGGTCCCAGCGGCCGGCGCTGGTGGCGCAATCGAGCGCGCTGCGACCGTCGTTGTCGCAGGCGCGCGGATCGGCGCCTGCGGCCATCAATTTGCCGACCGTGGCGGCGCTGGCGCGCGTGGACAGGCAGGCCAGGGTCAGGGCGTCGCGGCCATGGCGGTCGCGCGGGGTGGCGTCGGCGCCGGCGGCACACAGCGCGGCCACGATGTCGGTGGCGCCGGTCCGCGCCGCTTCCATCAGGGCCGTGGTGCCGTGCTGGTCGCGGGCGTCGGTGTCGGCGCGCGCTTCGAGCAGGCGTTGCGCGATGCCGCCGTGACCTTCCAGGGCGGCCGTCATCAGCGCATTGCGACCGAGGCTGTTGCTGGCGTTGACGCGGGCCTTGTGGCGCAGCAGCAGGTTGACGCCGTCGGCGTCGTCGTCGGCGATGCCGACGGCGGCCAGCAGGGCCGGCTCGCCACCGCTGACGTGGGCCAGCGCCTTGTGTTGCAACAGCCACTCGGCCATCACCCAGTTGGCGGCACGGCAGGCCACGCCGAGCGGACTCAGGCCGCGACGGTCCAGCGCGTCGACCGGCGCGCCGGCGTCGACCAGGCCGGCGGCCACGGACAGGTCCGTGCTGCGCGCGGCATGGTGCAGGGCGGTGCTGCCGTCGTTGTCGGTCACTTCGACATCGGCGCCGTTGGTCAGCAGGATCATCGCGGCCTCGGCGCGGCTCATGCAGCCGTCGCGGGTGACCGCCAGCAGTGCGGTCATGCCGCGGTGACGCTGGTTGATGTCGGCGCCGTGGGCAATCAATGCACGCAGCAGCTGGGTGTCCGGGTGCAGGGCGGCCAGGGTCAGCAGGCTGCGCTGGTTGGTGTCGTCGGTTTCGGGCAGGGTGTTCGGGTCGGCGCCTGCTTCGAGAAGGGCCAGCGCGCGCGGGATGTCACCGTTGCGTGCGGCTTCGAGCAGGGCCTGGTCGCGTACGCCGGGGAGGGTGTCGGCCGGGCTCAGCGGTGGCGTGTCAGCGAGCCCGCGGGATCGTTCCCCTGATGCATCTCTTCCCGGCGGTGGCGTGGCCGGCTGCTCGCCGCGCTCGAGCAGCAGCGCGCGCAGCGTGCGGTTGGCCATCACCAGGCAGCACACCGGCAATACGATCAGCCCGTACAGCCACAAGGCCGCGGTGCGCAGTTCCGTCGGCAACACGTCGTACAGGCCGCTCAGCAGCAAGGCGCCGATCGACAACACCAACGTCGCCAGCGCCGAGGGCAGGAACTGGGTGAACACGCGCTCTTCGGCGGCCACGTGGCGGGCAAAGGCCAGGCTGCGCGACACCGCGGTGAAAATCCACGAGCCGTGGTCGGATGACGGAAACGCATCGTCCCACAGCATGATCAAGCCGAATGCCGGCCACAGCCGCCACAACACGGCCAGCGCAATGGCCAGCGCCAGCGACAACGTGATCGCGCCGCCCAGCGATGGCGCCGCGGTCAACGAGATCATCGGCAAGGCCACCAGCAGCAGGACCAGCGCGGTGTAGGCGGTGAACAACACCAGCCATGCGGCGCCGCGGCGCAACACCGTGCGCTTGAAGTCGGGCTCGGGGTTGAAGCCGATGGCATGGCAGATCGCGGCCATGGCGAACGCGGTGGCCAGCAGCAGCGGTATCAGCACCAGCGGGTGCAACATGAAGATGGCGATCACGACCAGCGCCAGCACCGGCAGGTACCACAGCAGCGACTGGACGACGGAGGGTCGACGGAGTTTGGAGGAAGACATGCGGGCGAGTATAGGTCGCTTGTGTGCGTGGTGCGGTAACGGTGAGTTAAGAGCTCGATGATTCGGAGTCATCCGAGGGCGGCAGCTGCAGATGCCAGCCCTGGTCGTCGAGATGCGACAGCACGGTGGTGGCGTCTTCGCGCGGCAATTGTCGATCCGTGTCGAGATCGACCTCCAGCACGAAGCGCAGTTCCCCGACCTGCTCGGCGAGTGCCGCGGGCAGCACATCGAACTGATCGCGCTCGCGCAACCATACATAGGTGCCGTCGCGGCGACGGCTGGCATAGACGAAGCATTGCATGGGATGTTCCGGTGTGTGGATGGCGACGGTGGGCGTTTCGCGGGGTGGACAAGCATAGAGGATGTCGCGTTCAATCCGGCGTGGCCGCGCGGGTGGCTTGCATATCCCCGACGCTCGGGTCAAAGTGGTGGCAGGCAGCATCAAACATACGTATGAATGTGCGTGTTGCTTCCCCTGTTTGTCCTGTCCATCAAGGAGTTCCCGCCATGTCCCGAGCCTTGTCGTCCCGTATCGTGCGTCCACTGGCGTTGACGGTTCTTGCCGCCGCCGTGGTCGGTTCATTGGCCGTGCCGGGGACCGCCCGCGCCAGTGCCTTCCAGCTGCACGAAGACAGTGTCCAGGCCATGGGTCGCGCTTATGCCGGCATGCTGACCGCCGGCGGCGACTGCTCGGTGGTGGCCAACAGTCCGGCGTCGATGAGTCTGCTCACGGGCGGGTGCTTCCAGGCCGACGTCACCGGCATCAACTTCAGCGCCAAGTTCACCGGCCAGGCGCATGATGCGCTCGGGCGTCCGATCAGTGGCGGCAACGGCGGCGACGCCGGCACGACGATCCCGGTTCCGGCCTTGTACTGGGCCACGAAGATGGGCGACAAATGGCATCTGGGTGTCGGCTTCACCGTGCCGTTCGGCTTCCAGACCAAATACGACCGCGACTGGATGGGCCGCTACAACGCGGTCAAGTCGAAGTTCCAGTCACTGGATGCGACCGTATCGCTGTCCTATGACGTGACCGACAACTTCAGTCTCGGCTTGAGCGCGATCGCCCAGCGCACCAGCGCCGAGCTGACCTCGGCCATCAACTACAACGCGGTCGGCATGGGTCTGGTGCAAAAGGGCGTGGCCGCGGGGCTGATTCCGGCGGCGCAGGCGCCGGCGCTGCTGCAGCAGTTCGGCACCGTGGTGCCGCCGGGCAGCGACGGCATGGCGCGCATCAAGGGCGACGACTGGGCTTATGGCTGGCAGATCGGCGGACTGTGGCGGCTGACCGACAATGATCGCCTGGCGATCAACTACCGCTCCAAGATCGAGCACACCATCAGCGGCACGGCCAATTTCACCATGCCGGCCAACGTCAAGGCCTTGTTGTCCACTCCCACGGTGCAGGGGCTGCTGGCCGCCTCCGGCGGCGTGCCGTTCCAGCACACCACCGGCACCGCCGGCTTCACCACGCCGGCCGTGGCCGATGTCAGCTACTGGCATGAGACGCAGAACTTCGGCATCGGTCTGGAGCTGGCCTGGACCAAGTGGGACGTGTTCAAGGAGCTGCGCGTGGACTACGGCAATCCGGTGCAGCCGCCGACCGTGGAAGAATTCAACTGGCGCAACACCTGGTACGCCGCCGTCGGTGGCGACTGGTACGTCAACGATCGCCTGACCCTGCGCGCCGGCATTTCGGTCGATACCACGCCGACGCATGTGTCCACACGCGATCCGCGCGTACCCGACTCGACCCGCAAGATCGCGGCCGTCGGTGTGGGCTACCAGTTCAGCGACCATCTGCGCCTGGACGCCTCCTACGCGCACATTTTCGTCGGCTCGGCCCACGTCAGCAAAGCCACCAGCTCCACCGGCGACACCATCAGCGGCAGCTACGAGGATTACGGCAACCTGCTGGGTGTGGCGGTGCAGTACACCTACTGATTACGCACGACGCAAGGACAAACGGGGCGCGGCAGGTCGAACCTGCCGCGCCCTTTCGCGATGTCGTCAAGGCAGGGCGCGGGCGCGATGTTGCCGCAAGTGAAACTCGACACGTGCGAAAGATCCGGTGTGAGCGATAGAATGCGCGCCTCATCATCGAGGAGTCATGGATGCGATCCATCATCCTGAAATGCATCCCGTTGCTGGATGTCCTGCTTGCGCTTGTGGTCTTTCCGGCGGCCCTGGTCATGAAGCTTGTGCGGCGTATGGGTGTGCAGCGCATGCCGGTCTGCAAAAAGGCGCTTTTGGGTGCGGGCGTTTTTCCGGTTCTTGATCATTACTACGAACCGCAGTTCGATTTCCGCGATCTGAAACAGGATTTGTCGGAAAAAAGAGCGCTTCCCGGCATTGACTGGAACGTATCGTCACAACTTGATTTTCTCGGTCACCTTGCCTTTGCGGCCGAGCTCGAGAATGTGCCCGCTGCGAAGATCGACGTGCTCGAGTTTCACCACAACAATGGCGCGTTCGAGTTTGGTGATGCCGACATGTGGTATCAGGTCATTCGCAGCATGAAACCACGAAAGATCGTGGAAATCGGCAGTGGGCACTCGACCTTGATGGCCACGCGGGCCATCAAGCGGAACCGGGAGGATATGTCCGGTTATGCATGCGATCACGTGTGCATCGAGCCATATGAAATGCCGTGGTTGGATCAGCTCGATGTTTCAGTCGTGAGGAGCAAGGTGGAAGACGTCGACATGTCCGTCTTCACCGGGTTGGGCGACGGCGACCTGCTGTTCATCGATTCTTCGCACATCATACGGCCACAAGGAGATGTGCTGTTCGAGTACCTGGAGATACTTCCGCGTCTCGGCAAGGGCGTTGTGGTCCACATACACGACATTTTCACGCCGAGGGATTATCCAGAGCAGTGGATCAAGGGTGAGGTCAGGATGTGGAACGAGCAATATCTATTGGAGGCTTTTCTAACCCACAACGCCTCGTGGGAGGTGCTGGGCTCCGTGAACTATTTGCATGGCAACCATTACGATCAATTCAAGAAAATCTCGCCTTCTTCGACGCCCCAGCGTGGAGGGGGGTCGATCTATCTGCGAAAGGTTGCGTGATCGAGTGTGAGCGAGAGGCACGCAGGCTCCGTCGAGCGCCGCGGCGCGCCTCTCCCGACGGGAACCTCGAATAATCCCGTCACCCCAGCGTAGGCTCACTGTTGTCCGGAATAATTTGGCGGCAAGCTCCAAAGAATGTCCTAATTAGCCTCAAAGCTCAGCTGGCAACGATCCCTCTCCCTCCGGGAGAGGGTGCCCCGCAGGGGGCGGGAGAGGGTCCGTTTTCGCGTAAGCCGCGTAAGCGTTGAATGGTGGCAAGATGTTCATCATTCGCGTGCTCGTACCCTCATCCGGCGCTGCGCGCCACCTTCTCCCGAGGGGAGAAGGGAAAAGCTGGCTGAGCTTGAGGGCTAATCAGGAAGAATGTTGGTGTGCTTGTTCTCTGGAGACTGGATAGAGTTTGGGACTCAAAAATACGCGTGCAGTATACGCATGCCATATCGTCATCCCAGCGTGCGCTGGAATGACGGTGAGGTGATTTTGCAGTTTGCGGTAAATGTTCCGGACAGCAGTGAGCGTAGGCTGGGGTCCAGTGTCTTCATGCTTTTGACGTCAAAGACACTGGATTTTCTTCTTTCGCGGGAATGACGGATGAATGGGTGGTTTTTCGAGATTGCCCAAAGCAGGTCAAAGCTTGCCCAGCCGCGGAATGAGGCTGTGCCAGAAATCCAGTCCGTGCTTTATTTCGCCGGCGGGCAGCTGCTCGTTGATGCCGTGTGCGTGCACTTGCGTGAAGTTCACGAAAAACGGGCCGATGCCGTAACTCGGAATGCCTGCCAGACGCGTGTACTTCATGTCCGTGGACGCGCCGATCATCATCGGCACCACTTCCAGCTTCGGATAGCGTTCGTGCACGGTGGCGGTGATGACCTTCATCACGTCCGGGCGTGGCTTGGAGATCGGGCCGGGCGGTTGCTTCGGCGGGCGCCGCGTGATTTTCACCGAGTCGTCATCGATCACCTTGATCAGCGCGTTCTTCACCTGCTTGATGGTCGCGCCGGGGAACACGCGGCAGTTGATGTTGGCCGTGGCCTTTTCGGGCAAGGCGTTGCGCGCGTGGCCGGCGTCCAGCTCGGTGGCGATACAGGTGGTGCGGATGAGGCCAACGGTGGAGCGGTCGTGGGTCAACACTTTCGCCGCGGAGGCATCATCGGGGTTGGCGGCGAACACGCGCATGGCCTTGGTCAACTCGCCTTGCGGACGGTGTTCGGCCATGGTCCGCAACGTGGTCAGGCTGACTTCGTTGTGGCGCACGGGAAAGTGATAGGCGGCAATGCGGTCCAGTGCGGCGCTCAGCCGATTGATCGCGTTGTGCTCGGCCGACGGTTCGCTGGAGTGGCCGCCGGGCGAGGTGGTGGTCAGCAGGAAATCGGTATAGCCCTTTTCCGCGGCTTCGACGCCGTACATCACCGGATTGCCGTGAGCGTCGGTCACGCCGCCGCCGCCCTCGGCATCAAGCAGGAAATCGGCGTTCTTGTAGCGCTCGGCCACCTTCTGGATCGTGAATTCGTTGGTTTCCTCGTCGCCGGTCAGGGCCATGACGATGGTGCGCTCGGGTTGGAAGCCTTCGCGCTTCAAGCGCATGAAGGTCTGCACCAGCGTGACCACGCTGCCTTTCATGTCGGCGACGCCGCGCCCGTAATAACTGCCGTTCGCCTTGGTCAGCTCGAACGGTGGATACTTCCAGGCTTTTGCGTTGGGCGCCGGCACGACATCCATGTGGCCGATGATGACGATGGGCGCCGCGTCGTTCGTGCCCTGGTAGCGTACCGTCAGGGCGGCGGTTTCGCCGACCGGGATGATCTTGATGTCGGCGGCGTCGAAACCGGCCGCCTTCAACTTGTCGGCAAAATACTTCGCCAGCTCCGGCACCTTGCCGTTGCCTTGCGCCGTGCGCACGGATACGGCATGGCTCAGCATCTTGATGGTGGCAGGCATGATCTGCGCCGTGGTTTCCGCGCCCGCCGGCGGGGCCAGTGTCACCGCCAGCGCGGCACATGCAACTGGCAACAAATGCTTCAAACCCATCGGACCACCTTCGACTCGGCAACGGAAGCTTCAGGCTACTCCTGCCCGCGACCGACCAAAAGGGACTCGCTTTATCTGGTAGGAGCGGCGGAAGCCGCGATGGGGTAATCCCGCAAGCCAACAACCGTGCGG
>DASSKC010000122.1:0-2503 GCA_035690885.1 Oleiagrimonas sp.
CCCGTGTCATGCCAGCGGGACGTGGTTGGGGTGCGGCCCCATGCGTGCGATGTAGCGGCCCGGTGTCATGCCGGAAAACGCGCGGAATTCATGCGTCAGATGCGGTTGGTCGTGGAACCCGCAGTCGGCGGCGACGGCGGCCCAGTTCACGTGCCGCCGTTGATGCACGGCATCCACCACGGCACGAAAACGCAGCAACCGGGCCTGACGTTTCGGACTGATGCCGACATGCTCGCGGAACAGGTCGCCCAGGCGGCGTGATGACACGCCGCAATCGGCAGCGATGTCGCCGATGCGGGCCGTTTGCGGTGAACGGGTCAGGATGTTCAGCGCGTGCGTGACCAACGGGTCGGGATGCGTCATCGCGACACGTGCACGCAGCCATTGCTCCAGTGCAGCCAGCCGTCGCAGCGGTTGCGGCGTGTTCAAAAGGCGTTGACGCAGGCGCGCAGCGGATGGGCCGGCCAATGATTCCAGCGCGGTGTCGCCATTGCTCAACCGGTGCAGCGGCTCGCGCGTGATTGCCAGCGCGGCGCCGGCGCGGAACACGACGCCCATGACTTGTTGCTGCTCCAGCGTGTCGATCACGAAGCTGTGCGTGTAGGGGCCGCTGAAAAAACTGGCTGGACCGATGCGGCAGCTGTCGTCATTGTCGTTGGCGTAGACGCGGGTGTGATCCTCGGCCAGATTGATGATCAGCGCCGGTTTGGGGGAGGCCAGAATACGCTCGAGATGATGCGCCGCCAGCGGCATGTCCCAGTCCCAGATCCTTTCGATCAAGGCATCAAGCGGTGGGCCCGGGCTGATGGCGTGCAGACTCATGACGGTTTCGCGGGTACGGACCCCCGCAGATTACACCGTTGGTTCAACGTTTTTCAGGTACTGTAGGCCGCGATGAATGCGACCGTTTCAACGCCCGCGATCACCGCCGTGCGCGGCCATCTGGTCAGCTTGCGCGACAACCCGTTCGTGGTCGGCGACACGGCCGCGATGTGGGCCGAACCGGATGGCTTGCTGTTGTGCCGCGACGGCAAGATCGAGGCCGTCGGTGCCTGGCGCGAGCTGCGCGACCAGGTGCCGGAAAACGTGGAGGTCGTGCACTACGACGATGCACTCATCGTGCCGGGTTTCATCGACTGCCATGTGCACTACGTGCAGACCGGGATCATCGGTGCGTTCGGCAAACAGCTTCTCGAGTGGTTGGAAAACGACGTGTTTCCGACCGAGCAGCGGTTTGCCGACAAGGCACACGCCGATGTCGTGGCGAAACTGTTCTGCGACGAACTGCTGCGCAACGGGACCACCACGGCGCTGGTGTTCGCGGCCACGTATCCGGTTTCCGTGGATGCCTTGTTCGAGGAGGCCGAGCGCCGCAACATGCGGCTGATTGCCGGCAAGGTGTTGATGGATCGCAACGCGCCGGATGCCTTGCTGGATACGGCGCAACAGGGCCATGACGATTCCGAGGCGCTGATCAATCGCTGGCATGGCCGCGGTCGTCTGGGTTACGCGATCACGCCGCGTTTCGCGATCACCAGCAGCCCGGCTCAGCTTGAAGCAGCGGGCGCCCTGTGGAAAGCGCACCCCGAGGTGTGGGTACACACGCATCTGGCCGAGAACCGGGGCGAAATCGAGGCGGTGGCCGGGCTGTACCCGGACCGCAGCAGTTATCTCGACGTCTATGACCACCATGGTCTGGTCGGGCGCCGCGCCATGTTCGCGCACGGCGTGCACCTGCACGATGCGGACTTCCGACATTGCCACGATACCGGTGCGGCGATCGCACATTGCCCGACGTCCAACCTGTTCCTCGGCAGCGGTCTGTTCCCGTTGCACGAGGCCTGTGACCCGCATCGTCCCGTTCATGTCGGTCTGGGCACGGATGTCGGCGCCGGCACCAGTTTTTCGCTACCGACCACGGCGGGCGCGGCCTATCAGGTGGCGCAACTGCGGGGTCACGCACTGACCGCGCCACAACTGCTTTATCTGGCGACGCTGGGCGCGGCGCGGGCGCTGGATCTGGATGACCGGATCGGCAGCCTGGAGGCTGGTCGGGAGGCCGATTTCACCGTTCTTGATCCGCACGCCACGCCATTGCTGGATTTCCGCTCCAAGCAGGCCGGGTCGCTCGACGAAGTGCTGGCGGTGCTGATGACACTGGGCGATAACCGCGCCGTGCGCGCCGCCTGGCTTGCGGGGCAGCCCACAGGGCCATTGTAGGAGCGGCGGAAGCCGCGATTCGTTCGTGCCGCAAGACAACCACCGTACAGGCACGTCCCATCGCGGCTTCCGCCGCTCCTACGGTCGTTTTGAACCGACATCGCGGCATGCTCGGCGCGCGGTGATTCAATCGCGGGGCGCACCGTCGATGATTTCCCGTGAGGCGCGCTTGAGGATGTCGACCACGCGCTTGGCTTCGGCCGGCGACCACGGATGCCCGCGCAGGGCGTGGCGCAGGTTGTGCATGGCTTCGCGCAATGCGACCGGAGTGGCCATGCGCGCG
>DASSKC010000123.1:0-11288 GCA_035690885.1 Oleiagrimonas sp.
CTCACTCAGTGCAGGGCAATATTTCGAGGTCAAGATCGAGTACGAGGATCTGACGGCGGAGCAATTTGCCGAGAAGGTCAATACGTACCAGTCCAATCTTGCGGGGATGTTCGAGCAGTCGCGTGAGCTGGAGGCCCAGATTGCCGAAGCCATCGGGGGCTTGCGGCATGGATGAGTGGACCAGGGCAACGCTTGGAGAACTGGCGGCACCTGGCCGATCCGTAATCTCCGGACCATTCGGTAGCAATATCGGAACCAAATTTTTCAAGAGCGAAGGTGTGCCAGTCATCCGGGGGAACAATCTCACGACGGATCACCGCAAGTTCGTCGACGATGGGTTCGTGTTCGTCACCGAGGATAAAGCCGAAGATCTCGACACCTACGCCGTTGAAAATGACCTCCTGTTTACGGCAGCTGGGACGATAGGCCAAGTTGGCATGATCCCGAATGGAGCTCGTTTTGAGAGATACGTCATCTCGAACAAGCAAATCCGCTTCCGTGCAGACGCCAACAAGATCGACCTGAACTATCTTTACGCGTGGCTTTCGAGTCCGTGGACATTCAAATCCATCACCAATCGAGATACCGGCAGCACGGTGCCGCTTATCAATCTGAGTGTTGTACGTTCTCTTGCCGTTTCGTTTCCAAAAGACGTTGGCATTCAGCGGGAAATTGGGGATATCTTCCGAACCCTCGACGCCAAGATCGACCTCAACAACCGCATCAACGCCGAGCTGGAAGCGATGGCGAAGACGATCTACGACTACTGGTTCGTGCAGTTCGACTTCCCCGACGCCGATGGCCGCCCCTACCGATCCAATGGCGGCGCGATGGTCTGGAACGACACCCTCAAGCGCGAGATTCCGACGGGGTGGAGTGCGTTACCGCTTTTGGCTTGGATTGCCAGGAAAAAGAATGGTGAATGGGGTGCCGGCAGTGCTTCTGATGACAATGACGCACAAGCGATTTGCATCCGTGGTGCTGACATTGACGCGTTGAACGGTCGCGGTGAGTTGCGTGCGCCGACCCGATATATCCCGCCGTCCAAAATGGAAAAGTATCTCGCGCCCTACGATTTGGTTGTCGAGATCTCGGGTGGCAGCCCGAAGCAGTCTACCGGTCGCGCTGCGCTAGTCGGCCCCGAAGTCATCGAAAGGTTTGATGTGCCGTTGGTCTGCTCGAATTTCTGCAAGGCATTGACTTTGAAGGATGCTTCGCATTCGTACTTGTTTCTCCAGCAGTGGAATGCGCTTTACAACGCCGGTGTGTTCTTTGGATGGGAGGGGAAAACCAGTGGTATCAAGAACCTGCAATTTGACTCGTTTGTGAGTCACTACCACGCACCCGAACCTCCTGATGCACTGTCCCGACGATTTCATGAACTTTGTTGTTCGCTGGATCAACGAAAACAAAATGGGCTTAATGAAAACCGCGAACTCACCCGTCTCCGCGACTGGCTCCTGCCCCTGCTGATGAACGGCCAGGTGCGCGTGGGGCGTAACGGGGTCAGGTTGACTTCCTTGCGGTGCAGATCGTGACATCCACGGAACGCCGCAACGGGGTCAGGTTGACTTGCTTGTGGTGCAGTTCGCGACATCCCCGGAACGGGAGACGTCAATCTGACCACGTGCCTGCTTTGTCGTGTTCCGACCTATCGGACTTCCTCAAGCGGCTTCTGCTTCCAAGAAGCTTTTTGCACCATTGCGACCGGCGCGCTTGGCTGCATACAGCGCCGCATCGGCGCGCTGCAGCAAGCTGTCGATGCTGTCGCCGGATGTGGCAACCGTCGCCCCGCAACTGATCGTGACGCGGTGACCATCGAACAGCGGCTCGGCCGCGATATTCCTGCACACGACGTTGGCCATGTGCAGTGCTTGTTCCGGGTTGACGTCACGGACCAGGACCACGAACTCGTCGCCGCCCCAGCGGCCCAACAGGTCCATGCTGCGGAACACCTGTGCAGCGCGTGTCGTCAGTGCCACGAGTACCGCGTCACCGACGCCGTGCCCGAACCGGTCGTTGATCACCTTGAAGTGGTCGATGTCGAAAAGCATCACGGCGAATCCGCCGCGACGATTGGCGAGGTTGGCAAGCTCGGTTTCTATCGCCGCGGCCATGTGGCGACGATTGGGCACCTTGGTGAGGTCGTCCGTATTGGAGAGATGCGCAAGCTGATCAACGGTCAGTTGTGCGAGCAGAAGGCGATGCTGGTAGCTGGAAAAAAAGTACAACGCGGCGATCAACACGGCGGACACAAGGTGCAGCTGCAAGGTGAAGTTGCTGTAGGGCGCATCGATGTCATGCACCAGGCAAGGCAGGCTGACACCGACGAACAGCGCCATGACGCCCACCGAGATGGCCAGACCGGTCTTGCGGTCCTCCATCGTGAAAGCGAAAACGTACATGACCGGGATCCACAGATACAGGGGCTTCAGGTCGATGGAGGCGCCGTACTTTGGCGAATACATCCGCAATGCCATGCAAGCGGCGCAGATGCCGACGCCAAACAGCAGGCAGCCTATCGAAAGCACGCGCTGCGGCAGCAGCTCCTTCCACGCCACGAGGAACAGTGCCGAAAGGACGAGCATGGTCGTGCCGAATACCCAGTGCAAGACGGGAGACAGCAAATGTCGCGCAGCCATGACCTCCCACGCGACGACCGTACTGAGCAGGCTCAGCACGATGATCGTCAGCAATACGGTACGTTTGAAACGATCGATGGAAGACGGTTTCGGGGCTTCATGGATCATGCAAATGATGCATGCAAAACCGGTGCCAGATTCGTCCGGGTGATGGGGGTCGCAGCGATGATGCCAGTGATGGTTCCTGGCACGAATGGCACTGTGCAGGTGGCTTTGCGTACGTGAATCTGTACAGGTACAATAATACGTACATATGTGAGGGTTGTGCCATGAAAAGCATCAGCTATTCCGCCTTTCGCGGGCATCTGGCCAAAGCGCTGGACCAGGTCAACGAGGATCACGCGCCGCTGCTGGTGACCCGGCAGGGTGGCAAGCAGGCGGTGGTCATGTCGCTGGACGACTACGAGTCCTACGAAGAAACGGCTTATCTCATGGCCAGCCCCGCCAATGCCGAGCGCCTGAATCGTGCGATCACGGAGGTCGAAGCCGGCCGTGCCGCGTCGCACGACCTTGTCGAGCCGTGATCCTGTCGTGGGCGAGCACGGCCTGGGATGACTACCTCTACTGGCAGGGACACGACCGCAAGACGCTCAAACGCATCAACGCGCTGATCAAGGCCATCGAACGCGAGCCTTTTGCGGGGCCCGGAAAGCCGGAGCCCTTGCGTCACCAATGGACTGGCTATTGGTCACGTCGCATCGACCGCGAGCATCGGCTGGTATACAAGGTGACCGATGCGGCGATCATCATCGTGCAATGCCGGTATCACTACTGAGGTCGGATGTGTAGACACCCGGAAGCGTGCCAATGGATTCCCATCCCGTCACCCCGCATGCATTGCAGCGCACGGAGTGCCTCGGTGCCTCAGCGCGGCAGCTCGCTTTGCCCCATCAGGTACTTGTCCACGGCATGCGCGCATTGGCGGCCTTCGCGGATGGCCCAGACGACCAGTGATTGGCCGCGGTGCATGTCGCCGGCGGTGAAGACTTTTTCCGCACTGGTGCGGTAGCCGTTGATGGCATCTTCGGTGGCCTTGGCGTTGCCGCGGGCATCCTTGTCGATCTTGAACGCATCGAGCATGTTCTGCCGTGGCGAGACGAAGCCCATGGCCAGCAGGACCAGATCGGCCTTGATCTCGAACTCGCTGCCCGGGATCTCGGTCATTTTGCGGTCTTTCCATTCCAGACGCACGGCGGTGATGCTTTTCACACGCCCGTTGCCGTCGTCGTTGAAACGCTTGGTCGCGACCGACCAGTCGCGCTGGCAGCCTTCTTCGTGCGAGCTGGAGGTGCGCAGCTTGAGCGGCCAGTACGGCCAGGTCAGCGACTTGTCCTCCTGCTTGGGCGGGGTCGGCAGCAGCTCGAACTGGGTGACGGCTTCGGCACCCTGACGGTTGGAGGTGCCGACGCAATCGGAGCCGGTGTCGCCGCCGCCGATGACCACGACGTGCTTGCCGCCGGCCAGGATCTGCGCGTCGACCGTGTCGCCGGCGTTGATATGGTTTTGTTGCGGCAGGAAATCCATGGCGAAGTGCACGCCGTCGAGCTCGCGGCCGGGGATGGGCAGGTCGCGCGGGGTTTCGCTGCCGCCGGCCAGGACCACGGCGTCATAGTCGGCGACCACGTTGGCCGGGACCAGGGTTTGTGCGCCGGTTGCGTCCATGCCGACCGCGATGTTGCAGCTGAAGGTCACGCCTTCGGCCTGCATCTGTTCGATGCGGCGGTCGATGTGGTGCTTGTCCAGCTTGAAATCGGGGATGCCGTAGCGCAGCAGGCCGCCGGGGCGGTCGCTTTTTTCGAACACGGTGACGTCGTGGCCGACGCGCGCCAGCTGCTGGGCGGCGGCCAGTCCGGCCGGGCCGGAACCGATGACGGCCACGCGCTTGCCTGTTTTGGTGTCCGCCGGCTCGGGGGCGATCCAGCCGTTGTCCCAGCCCTTGTCGATGATCTTGTGCTCGATCGACTTGATGCCGACCGGGTCGCTGGCGATGTTGAGCGTGCACGCCGCCTCGCACGGGGCGGGGCAGATGCGGCCGGTGAACTCGGGAAAGTTGTTGGTCGACAGCAGTGACTTGAGCGCGTTCTTCCAGTCCTGCCGGTACACCAGATCGTTGAAGTCCGGAATGATGTTGTTGACCGGGCAGCCGTTGTGGCAGAACGGGATGCCGCAGTCCATGCAGCGCGCCGCCTGAATGCGTGCGCGCTCGTCATCGATTTGCTCGATGAATTCATGCCAGTGACGCTTGCGTTCGGCCGGTGCCTCGGTTGGTTCGCTTTGGCGTTCGAATTGGAGAAAGCCGGTAATGTTGCCCATGTGTCTTGTTCCCTCAGGCCGGAGCCGTTTGTGCCGATTCGGATGCGGCCGCGTGTGTTGCTGCGATCAATACGCGCTTGTAGTCGTTCGGCATCACCTTGACGAAGTGCTCGCTGGCGGCCGCCCAGTCCTGCAGGATTTCCTTGGCGCGGAAGCTGCCGGTGTGGCGGAAATGCGCTTCGAGCAATTCGCGCACGATGGCCTCGTCGGTGGCCTGGGTGCCGTTGCGCGTGATGTGCCACTGATTGCGTGGAATGCGTGATTCCTGCTCGATGCCGGACAGCACCGGTTCCAGCGCCACCATGTCGAGGTTGCACTTGTGCTCGAACACGTGCTCCGGGTCGTACACGTAGGCGACGCCTCCGGACATGCCGGCGGCAAAGTTGCGTCCGGTGTCGCCCAGCACCACCACGGTGCCGCCGGTCATGTACTCGCAACCGTGATCGCCGACGCCTTCGACCACCGCGCGCACGCCCGAATTGCGTACCGCGAAGCGCTCGCCGGCCACGCCGTGGAAGTACGCCTCGCCGTCGGTGGCACCGTAGAGCACGGTGTTGCCGACGATGATGTGATCCGGGCCGAAGCCGCGGAAGTTGTTCGGCGAGCGCACGATGATGCGGCCGCCGGACAGACCCTTGCCGACGTAGTCGTTGCTTTCGCCGACCAGGTCCAGGGTGATGCCGTGGGCGAGAAAGGCGCCGAAGCTCTGCCCGCCGGTGCCGTTCAACTGCACGTGGATGGTGTCGTCGGGCAGGCCTTCATGACCGTAACGTCGAGCCACTTCGCCCGACAGCATGGTACCGACGGCACGATGCACGTTTTGCACGTCGACCATGAACCTGGCCTTCTCGCCACGTTCCAGCGCGGCCGCCGACTTTTCGATCAACACGTGGTCGAGCGCATCGGCAAGGCCGTGATCCTGCTCCTCGACGTGACGACGGGCGACGCGCGCGGGAGCTTCGGGTGCATGCAGCAGGCGTGACAGGTCCAGACCGCGTGCCTTCCAGTGCTGGATGCTGCCGCGCTTGTCGAGCAGGTCGGTGCGTCCGATCAGGTCGTCGAAGCGGCGGATGCCGAGCTCGGCCATGATTGCGCGTGCTTCCTCGGCGACGAAGAAGAAGTAATTGACCACGTGCTCGGGCTGGCCGGTAAAGCGCTTGCGCAGCACCGGGTCCTGCGTGGCCACGCCGGTCGGGCAGGTGTTCAAGTGGCACTTGCGCATCATGATGCAGCCCTCGACCACCAGCGGTGCGGTCGCGAAGCCGAATTCGTCGGCACCGAGCAGGGCGGCGATGACCACGTCGCGGCCGGTTTTCATCTGGCCGTCGGCCTGCACGCGGATGCGGCCGCGCAGATTGTTCAGCACCAGGGTCTGTTGGGTTTCGGCCAGACCCAGCTCCCACGGCGTGCCGGCGTGGCGGATCGACGACCACGGGGCCGAACCGGTGCCGCCATCGTGGCCGGCAATGACCAGGTGGTCGGCTTTGCACTTGGCCACGCCCGCGGCAACGGTGCCGACGCCGACTTCGGCCACCAACTTGACCGAGATCGAGGCGCGCGGGTTGCAGCTCTTCAGATCGTGGATGAGCTGGGTCAGGTCCTCGATGGAATAGATGTCATGGTGCGGCGGCGGCGAGACCAGGCCCACGCCGGGCACCGAGAAGCGCAACTTGGCGATGTACTCGGACACCTTGTGGCCGGGCAGCTGGCCGCCTTCGCCGGGCTTGGCACCTTGCGAGACCTTGATCTGGATCTGCTCGGCCGAGGACAGGTAGGCGGCGGTGACGCCGAAGCGCGCCGAGGCGACCTGCTTGATGCGCGAGCGCAGCGAATCGCCGGCCTGCAACGTCAGGTCGCGTTCGACCTGCGCCTTGCCGAGGATGCCGGACAGCGTGTCGCCTTGCTTGATGGTCTTGCCGGCAAGCTCGCCGACATAGCGGGCCGGGTCTTCGCCGCCTTCGCCGGAGTTGGACTTGCCGCCGATGCGGTTCATGGCCACGGCCAGCGTGGTGTGCGCCTCGGTGGAGATCGAGCCGAGCGACATGGCGCCGGTGGCGAAACGCTTGACGATTTCGGCCGCCGGTTCCACTTCATCCAGCGGGATCGCGGTTTGGCCGGCATCGAAGTCGAACAAGCCGCGCAGCGTCATGTGGCGACGGTTCTGGTCGTTGATGAGCGTGGCATATTGCGCGTAGGTGTCGGCGTTGTTGGCGCGTGTCGCGTGCTGCAGTTTGGCGATCGAATCGGGCGTCCACATGTGCTCTTCGCCACGCACGCGCCAGGCGTAGTCGCCGCCATCGGCCAGCGTGCCGGCCAGCACCGGGTCGTCGCCATAGGCGGCCTGGTGCAGGTTCAGCACTTCGTCGGCGACCTCGAACAGGCCGATGCCTTCGATGTTGCTGCTGGTGCCGGTGAAGTACTGGTCGACCAATTCGTGCGACAAGCCCACGGCCTCGAAGATCTGTGCGCCGAGGTAGGACATGTAGGTGGAGATGCCCATCTTGGACATGACCTTCTGCAGGCCCTTGTTGATCGCCTTGACGTAGTTGGCGACGGCCTTGTTCGGCGTGATGCCTTCCGGTGCGCCGGCAAAGTGTTCGGCCAGTGTTTCCATGGCCAGGTACGGGTGTACCGCCTCGGCACCATAGCCGGCCAGCAGGGCAAAGTGATGCACCTCACGCGCCGAACCGGTTTCGACCACCAGGCCGGTGGATGTGCGCAGGCCACGTGCGACCAGGTGCTGGTGGATGGCGGACGTGGCCAGCAGGGCCGGGATCGCCACGCGCTTGTGGTTGGCGCGGCGATCGGACACGATCAGGATGTTGTGGCCCTTGCCGATGGCATCGACCGCTTCGGCGCACAGCGAGGCCATGCGCGCCTCGATGCCGGCGCGGCCCCATGCGGCCGGGTAGGTGATGTCCAGTGCATGGCTGCGGAAACGCTTGCGCGAATAGCGGCGAATCTTGCGCAGCCGTTCCATGTCGTCGAAACCGAGCACCGGCTGGGGGACTTCCAGACGCAGCGGCGGGTTGGTGTTGTTGATGTCCAGCAGGTTCGGCTTGGGCCCGATGAAGGATGTCAGCGACATCACCATCGCCTCGCGAATCGGGTCGATGGCCGGGTTGGTGACCTGCGCGAAGGACTGGCGGAAGTAGTTGTACAGCGGCTTGTTGTGGTTGGACAGCACTTCCAGCGGCGAATCGTTGCCCATCGAGCCATTGGCTTCCTGGCCGTTGATGGCCATCGGCAACAGCTGGAACTTGAGATCTTCCATGGTGTAGCCGAACGCCTGCTGGCGATCGAGCAGACCGCTGTTGTCGCGCGCCTCGGCGCGCGGCTTCGGCAGGTCGTCCAGATGCACGCTGATGCGCTCGATCCAGCCCTTGTAGGGGCGCGCGTTGGACAGCTGGTCCTTGATTTCCCGGTCGCTGATGATGCGTCCGGCTTCCATGTCGATCAGCAGCATCTTGCCCGGCTGCAGGCGCCACTTCTTGACGATGCGGTCCTGCGGGATCGACAGTACGCCGGCTTCGGAGGCCAGGATCACCAAGTCGTCGTCGGTGATCACGTAGCGTGCCGGACGCAGGCCGTTGCGGTCGAGTGTGGCGCCGACCTGGAGGCCGTCGGTGAAGGCCAGCGCGGCCGGTCCGTCCCACGGTTCCATCATGGCAGCGTGGTACTCGTAGAACGCGCGGTGTTTCTTGTCCATCTGCGCGTGGCGTTCCCATGCCTCGGGAATCATCATCATCACCGCATGCGCCAGCGGGTAGCCGGCCATGGTCAGCAATTCCAGGCAGTTGTCGAACGAGGCGGTGTCGGACTGGCCCGGATAGATCAGCGGCCACAGCTTGTGCAGGTCGTCACCGAGCACCGGCGAGGCGATCGCCTTGGTGCGCGCGTTGAGCCAGTTGACGTTGCCCTTGACGGTATTGATCTCGCCGTTGTGCGCGATCATGCGGTACGGGTGAGCCAGCTCCCAGGCCGGGAAGGTGTTGGTGGAAAAGCGTTGGTGCACCAGTGCCAGCGCCGAGGTGGTGCGCGAGTCGGCCAGATCCAGGTAGTAGCGACCGACCTGGTTGGCCAGCAGAAGGCCCTTGTAGACCACGGTGCGGGTCGACATCGAGGCGACGAAGTATTCCTTGCCGTATTCCAGGCCGAGCGCACGGATGGCGTGGCTGGCCGTTTTGCGGATGACGTAGAGCTTGCGCTCCAGCGCGTCGGGCACCATCACGTCGGCACCGCGACCGATGAAGATCTGGCGGATGACCGGCTCGCTTTTCTTCACCGTCGGCGACATCGGCATGTCGGCATCGACGCGCACGTCGCGCCAACCCAGGACCGCCTGGCCTTCGGCGCGCACCTTGCGCTCCAGTTCCTGCTCGCAGGCCTGGCGTGCGGCCGGTTCGCGCGGCAGGAAGATCATGCCCACGCCATATTCGCCCGGTGGCGGCAGGGTGATGTCCTGGAGCGCCATATCCTCGCGGTAAAGCGTGTCTGGAATCTGGATCAAAATGCCGGCACCGTCGCCCATCAACGGGTCGGCACCCACCGCGCCGCGGTGGGTCAGGTTGCGCAGGATCGACAGCCCCTTGCGGATGATCTCGTGGCTTTTGTGACCCTTGATGTGGGCCACGAAGCCCATGCCACAGGCATCGTGTTCATGTCGGGGGTGATAAAGGCCCTGTGCGGTGGGTAGATCCATGGATGGTTCCCGTTATGTTGTAGACAGCATTCCGCAACATTATAGGGTCATAACTTTTAGTACAGACAGGTACTTATCTGCATATGCTTGTGTGGCGGGACATTTGGATCGTGCACGGCGAATGCTCACCGCTGCTTGAGCGCAGTGATGCCGTTTTTTGTCGGTGTCGTGCGGCCCACGTTCCTGGGCTGCCTGCCGCCGGCGCGGTTTGGCCGTGTCAGATGGGCGTGGTCTTGATCACTGTGCCATGTCGAGCACGTCCGCAACGATTTCGAACGAGCGCCGTCGCGCGTCGTGATCGTGGGTGTGGGCGGTGATGATCAGCTCGTCGGGCTGGTGTTCGGCCACGAAGGCCTCGATGCCGCGACGGATCGAATCCGGCGAGCCGACGACGCTGCATGACAAGGCGGTTTCGACACCGGCCTTTTCGTGCGGCTGCCAGTAGCTCTCGATGTCGTCGATCGGTGGCGGCACCTTGCCGCGCTGACCGCGGCGCAGGTTGATGAACATCTGCTGCTGGGTGGTGAACAGACGGCGTGCTTCGTCATCGGTATCGGCGGCGACCACGTTCAAGCCCAACATGACACGCGGTTCGGCAAGCCCCGGCGACGGTCGGAAATCGTCGCGGTAGCCGGCGATGGCCGACCGCAGGTGCGTCGGTGCAAAGTGCGAAGCGAAGGCATAAGGCAGACCCAGTTGTGCGGCCAGACCGGCGCTGAACAGGCTGGAGCCAAGTATCCAGGCGCGGACATCGGTGTCGGCGCCGGGCACGGCCTGGACCGGTTGGCCGGGCCGCGCCGGCTGCAAATAGCCGAGCAGTTCGACGACGTTCTGCGGGTAGTCGTCGGCGCTGTCGAAGTAGCGGCGCAAGGCGCGTGCCGTCGGTTGGTCGGTACCCGGCGCACGACCGAGGCCGAGGTCGATCCGGCCCGGATACAGCGTGGCCAGCGTGCCGAACTGTTCGGCCACCTGCAGCGGTGAATGGTTGGGCAGCATGATGCCGCCGGCACCGACACGGATGCGACGGGTGGCACCGGCCACATGACCGATCAGCACCGCCGTGGCGGCGCTGGCGATGCCTGGCATGTTGTGGTGTTCGGCCAGCCAGTAGCGCTGATAGCCGAGGTCATCGGCCGCGCGCGCCAGCTCCACGGTGTGGGCGAAACTTTCGGCAGCATTGCTGCCTTCGACGATGGGTGCAAGGTCGAGAATGGAAACGGGGATCATGATATGCGTTTGCCGTGTGCTTGATACGCCAAGACATGGGGCGCGCACCCGTGTTTGCAAGAGACCACCGTGTCAACGCGGCACTGACGTCAGGTTCGCTTCAAGCGCCGTCTGCGCTTGGGACTCTCTGATTAACTCCACGTAGGCGGCATCCTGCCCGAAAGGTGCGCAGCGGGCTGGGCGTGGCGCAGGGAAGACTGGCTGTCTTGGCAAGCCGCGGACAGTTCGCTGCGCGCCTTTCGGGCAGGACCCCTTCATTCAAAATCAAAAGGTTGGGGCCGGTTTGTCTGTCCGCATATCTTCGGCGCGCCGTCTCGACAGGCAACCAGCCTGCTTTCGCCGACGCGCCTGTGATCTGCGAACAGACAGACCGGTGACGCCTGCGCGGAGTTAATCAGAGAGTC
>DASSKC010000124.1:0-17845 GCA_035690885.1 Oleiagrimonas sp.
TCGGATTTCCGTGCCGACAATGAGCGCGACATCGGTGTCGCGCGCCGCTTCGTGGGCGCGCACGATGCCGGCCAGCGAGCACTCGTCGGTGATGGCCAGCGCGGTGTAACCGCAGTGTCGGGCACGCTCGAACAGCTCGCGCGCACTCGACGCCCCGCGGCCGAAGGAAAAGTCGGACAGGCAATGCAGCTCGGCATAGTCGGGGAGACTCATGCAAACCACCCGTGCAACATGTATGGCCCGCGTGTGCCGGGCGCGCAGAAGGCCCAGGCACGCTGACCCGTGGCCAGCTCCAGCACGTAGTAGTCGCGACGGATGTCGCCGCCGTCCCACCAGCCGGTTTCCAGGCGTTCGGGGCCGGCCAGTACCGTCGGCGCAGGGCCACGTAGTGGAATCGGGCGCGGCAGCAACCAGGTGGGACGCGGCGGTGTCGAGGTGTCCGTGGCGGGTGTTGCATCGTCGCGCACGCAGGCGGCTTCGGGACGCGGATCGGGGTCGACGCGCAATTGATACACGGCATCGTTGCCCAACCGTGCATGCAGGCGATTGCACAGTTGCGGCCAGGGCAGGGCATGCGCCGTGTGTGGCGTGAACAGGTCGCGCGCCGCGGGCACGAAGGGCGGCAAATCGTCGGCCGCGATGGACACATCCAGTACCGGATGTGGCAGGCGGGTTTGCTCCAGGCGCAGCCGGGTCACCTCGAACAGGGCATCGGCCGCGCGTTCGGGCGCCAGCAGTCCAATCGCGAGGGCGGTGGGAGGCGCATCCATGTGACCGAAACGCACGACGAAACGCTCGACGCCACCGTCACGCGCGGCCAGTGTCGTGGCCAGGTCGGACAGCATGCGACGCAGCGGAAACAGCAGCGCCTGATGCTGTTTCACTTCGCAGCCCAGGTCGGTGCGCGCCGTGAAACGGTCGGGTGGCTGGTAGGCCGCGAGCGCGTGCGGTTGCTTGCCGAGCAGCTCGTCGAGCGCTTCCACCAGCGTCTTGCCGAAGCGTCGCTGCAAGGCCGCGCGCGGCAGGGCCAGCAAATCGCCGAGGCGATGCATGCCCATGTCGGCCAGGCGTCCGGTCAGCTTGTCGGGCAGGCCGGCGCGAGTGACGGCAATGGCGGCAAGCGATTCGGGCAAGGCTTCCGGCGTGGTCACCACGCTGCCGTCTTGCTGCCGCGCCAGTACGTGGGCCGCGCGCGGTGTCGGCGCCAGCGCGATGCGATGGGCAAAACCCAGCTGCAGGAGATCGGCGCGCAGACGGGCTTCAAAATCAGGCCACGGGCCGAACAGCTCCATGCTCTTGCCCACTTCCAGCATGATGGCGCGGGGCGGGTCGAGCAGGACCTGCGCCGAGTAGCGATAGGCCCAGGCCGCCACCAGCGTGAGACTGGCGCGGGTGCGGCCGGGTTCGTATGTGGCCGTCGTCAGGTTCAGGCAGACGGCTTGTGCCTCGGCCAGCCGCTGGCCCGGAGCCAGCCCTGCCGCGCGGGCGTGAAGATTCACCGCGACCAGCCGTCGCTGCTGCGCCGGCCCGTGCACCAGCGCCAATGGATGGTCCGGTGCCGGCTGGCCGCGCAGCACGCTATCGAGCGCCAACGAAGGCAAAAGTACACAAGCCCAAAGCATGCCGATGCCTCACACTCCGGCCCGTGCAAACGCCACCGGCGAGGGCGGATTGCCGCCGCGGCACTTGCGTACAAGCAGCTGGTTGCGGCCAACCTCCAGCCGCAAAGCCGCCGGCGACGGATTGGCCAGGGCCGTGCGGTCGCGAAACACGAAGCCGAGTGCATTGCCCGTGTTGGCCGCCACCTGCAGACGGCGCAAGGTGCGGTCGTCCACGCGTGTCGGCCAGCCCAGCACCGCGCCGCAGGAACCCGAGCGCAAGGCTTGTTCCATGGCCCAGGCCATGTCATGTGCCGGTGCCGCAATGATGCCCAGCCGCGACAGTTTCACGCCTGCCGCCTGCCAGGCCGGTGCATACGGCACATAGGGCGGAGTGACCAGCGCGACATGGCGATCGGCGCGGGTCAGGCGCGCCAGCGTCGGCAACAGCAGTTCGAGTTCACCCATGCCGTCGGCCGGCAGCAGGATTTCCGACAACGAGGCTTCCGGCCAGCCATTGGCCGGCAGGACCGCGTCCAGCGCATCCAGTCCGGTTGGCTGCTTGCCCGGCGCAAGCGCTGTCGGCTTTCCGCGCCAGACGCGTTGTTCGGCAAGCAGGTTGGCAAGGGAGGCGACGGCAGCCATCTCAAGCCCTCCGCACCAGGCCGCAATACAGGCCTTCGATGGCAAACGGCAGCCGCGCATCCACCTCGATGGGCGCATAGTGACGATTGCGCGGCAACAACCGGATGCCGGCGTGCGTGCGCTCGAAGATTTTTACCGTGACCGCGTCGTCCACCCGCGCTACCACGGTCTGTCCGTTGTGTGCCATGGCGGTCTGTTTGACGGCGATCAGGTCGCCATCGAGGATGCCGGCCTCGATCATCGAGTCGCCATCCACGCGCAGCAGATAATCCGGTTGCGGCGTGAACAGGGCCGGATCCAGCTTGAGGTGTTTCTCGACCTGCGCCTCGACCAGGATAGGCGCGCCGGCCGCGACCTTGCCGATCAGCGGCAGGAGCAGGGCAGAAGTGGTCTCATGATCATCGGATTCGACGATCCGGATGCCGCGCGCCGTGCGTCTCGGCAATGCCACCAGTCCCTTGTGTTCCAGCGCTACAAGGTGACGTCGCACCGCATTGGGCGAGGCGAACCCCAGCCCGTGCTGGATGTCGCGATAACTGGGCGCAAGACCATGCCGGCGCACGTAGTTGCGCAGGAAATCGAGGACGCGTTGCTGGCCGGGCGGGAGTGTCATGGTGTACAAATGTACACCTGTTTGAGCTCATGGATTGAGATTCATGTAAATCATGAGGATATGGGTGAAATTGAACCTTGATTCCATGTTTGAAGGAGAGGTCCTTGAATCGCTTGCTTCTTTGCTCGTGTCGTGTGGAATGGTCTGGATCGTGTCCGGACGCGGTCGGAGCAGGCTGAAGTCCGGACGCATTACACTCGATGGCTGTTGCGTTTGGCAGCCGGGATACTCCTCATGATTTGCCGCACACGGATGCGTGAAACATTCATGTACGTCGTCGTTGCCTTGCTGCTGTCGTTCGTGTCGATGCGTTTTTTTGCGCAAATGACGTGCACGTTCGACCAGACCGGCGTGGCCGATGTACTGGCCAAACGGGCTGGCAAAGTGCCAAGGGACTCTCTGATTAACTCCGCGCAGGCGTCACCGGTCTGTCTGTTCGCAGATCACAGGCGCGTCGGCGAAAGCAGGCTGGTTGCCTGTTGAGACGGCGCGCCGAAGATATGCGGACAGACAGACCGGCCCCAACTTTTTGATTTTGAATGACGGGGTCCTGCCCGAAAGGCACGCAGCGAACTGTTCGCGGCTTGCCAAGACAGCCAGTCTTCCCTGCGCCACGCCCAGCCCGCTGCGCACCTTTCGGGCAGGATGCCGCCTACGTGGAGTTAATCAAAGAGTCCCAAGGGCCGAACAGGTCTCGCCGCATGTCTACCGGTGGCGCGAGCCTTCCGGGCATGTCGTGACAGTCCGCTACAGCGGTTGTGCGGATCTTGGCGTGAGCGTGACCGTGTCGAAAGCGAGGCGTGGTGGCGAGCCGCTTGATCGGCACGACCTGATCCGGGCCGTGGAAACATACTGGTCACGGCGCGACGGGGAAAACCTGCAAGAGGCGATGATGGCGAGCCATGGCGATTCGCATGTCGATGCGGGGACCCGCATCACGCGCTTTCGCCAGGGGCCGGACGGTGCCTTTCCCTTCGGTTTCACGGTATACCGGTCTGCCCGGCGGATATCGGTGTCCTGGCAACAACTTTGAGACGGTTTGCCTTGATGATTTCTACCGCTCAGGCTTCCGGGTCTTGTCGAAGTTGCGAAGGGTCACGGGTTCGGCGTCGTACAGCTGTCTGGCCGTCACGCCGCACCATTGTTCGATCATCTTCTGCGCACCGGGCGTGGCATCCATGCATCCCGCCAGGTCATGCGCGGAGCCGTCCGCAAACTCCAGGAAAAGCTGGACCAGGGGCTGCTTGCATGTCTCCATCGGCATCACGAAGGACAGTCCCGGAAGAAAACCGCGATCGTCCCCGTGCTCGGTTGGCCGCAGCGTCGGTCATGCATCCGCTCCCGCGAGGCATGTGCGCACGTAGGCTGCGTGTACTCGATATGGGGTTGTTTTCCCGAGCTGTCGCGACTTCATTTTGAGGAAACGAAACAGTGGTCGTTTTGGCTGGTACCGGCAATCCGGAGTCTGCTACCTTCGAAGTGATTTATCCGGAACAGAGGAGAAATGATCGTGCGTTCCATCATCAAGAATATGACATTCAACAAGCTTTCCATGGCCTTGTTGGCGACCGGTCTGGGCCTGGGCGTGGCGCACGCCGGGCCGGCTCCCGCGGCGACCGATAGCGCGGCACCTGCAATCACGGTTGTGCACTGTGCGCACATGATTGACACCGCGGCCGGCAAGATGCGCGGGGCAACCAGCATCGTGGTCGAGGGCAAGCGCATCAAGAAGGTCGTGTCCGGCAGCGTGCAGCGTCCGGGCGCGAAGGTCATCGACATGGCCGCCAACAGCACCTGCCTGCCGGGTTTGATCGACACGCACACACATTTGACCAGCCAGGGCAGCAAGAGCAGCTACAGCGACAAGTTTCGCCTCAATCCGGCGGACTACGCCATCCGCAGCACGGTATTCGCGCGGCGCACGCTGCTGGCCGGCTTCACCACGGTGCGCAATCTGGCCGACGGTCACAACGAATCGATTGCCTTGCGTGATGCGATCAACCGCGGAGAGGTGGCCGGGCCGCGCATCTTCACCGCCGGACAGGCGATCGGTACCACTGGCGGGCATGCCGATTCGACCGACGGCTATCGGCTGGACCTGCAAGGCGATCCGGGTCCCAAGCAAGGCATCATCAACTCCCCGGCCGAGGCCTGGAAGGCGGTGCGGCAGCACTACAAGGACGGCGCGGACGTGATCAAGATCATGGCCTCCGGCGGCGTGCTGGACGAGAGCGAGAGCGCCGGCAATCCGCAGATGACCATCGCCGAGATCAAGGCCGTGGTTGCCGCTGCCGACGACTATGGTTTCATTGTCGCCGCGCATGCCCATGGCGCCGAATCCATTCGCCGCGCCATTCTCGGCGGCGTCGATTCCATCGAGCACGGCACCTTCATGAACGAAGAAGACATGAAGCTGGCCAAGCAGCACGGCACTTGGCTGGTGCCGACCATCATCGCCGGCGAGTACGTGAGCAAAAAGGCCAGGCAGGGCTGGTTCCCGCCGCAGGTGCGACGCAAGGCGCTGGAAGTCGGGCCGCAGATCATGGCCACGGCCGGCAAGGCGTACAAGGCGGGCGTGAAGATTGCCTTCGGCACCGATGCGGGCGTGTATCCGCATGGTCGCAACGCGCAGGAATTCGTCTACATGGTCGAGGCCGGGATGCCCGAGATGTTCGTGATCCAGGCGGCCACGACGCATGCGGCCGATCTGCTGAACAAGACCGATGACCTGGGCAGTATCGCGGCCGGCAAGTACGCCGACATCGTGGCCGTGCCGGGCAATCCGCTGAAGGACATCTCGCTGATGAAGCAGGTCGATTTCGTGATGAAGGCGGGCACCGTCTACGAAAAGGACGGCAAGGCGATGCGCTCCATGTACGAGTCGTCGCTGTCGCTTTGACGGTGTTTTCCCGTGGTTTGCACAAGGCGGTCCATCGACGATGGACCGCCTTGTGTTTTTACGCCGGTACCGGCATGTCCGGATAATCCGTGGCCAGATGGTTCAGGCCGGTTTGCGCCAGGCGCGCGAACTCGGTGGTGTCGCGCAGGTTGACCGACCAGGCGGCGCTGTCGAGGCCGGCTTGTTCCAGCTCGCTGGCCGTCCCGGCCGTGAAATCACGATGGAAGGGAAACCAGCCATTGCCGCCCGCTGCCGCGATGGCCCGGGCGTGGCTGCCGCCAAAGCGGCGCGGATCGAAGCCGGCAAACCACGCCGCGTCGCCGCTGCGGTATTGCTCGCGCAGGCCCTGCAGTTCGGTGGCGTTCGGGGGGATGTCGGATGCCGGCGGTGGCGCATCCACGAACCAGCTCTTTGGCGAGGTGGTGAACCAGGTGGCAAGGTCGGGTTGGCATTGCTTGGCGTAGCGCAATGCGCCCCAGTCGAATGAACACAAAATGGTGCGGTCGGCGAATCCGGTGGCGTGGACGACCTCCAGGGTGGCATCGACCAGTTGCCGCCATGGCCGGTGCGCCGCTTGCAATGGCGGCGTCTTGATCTCGATCACCAGAATGAATGAGGTCGAACGGCTTTGTACCGCGGCGATCACCTCCCGCAGCAGCGGGATGCGCTGGTTCGGAACTGCCCGGATGCGATCGAAATGACGCGCGTAAGCCGTGCCGGGGCGTGGCGTGCCGATGTCGTAGTCCTGCATCTGGACGTGGGTCAATGTGGACAGCGCCAGAGCCTCGTCCGACGCGATCCACCGTCCCCCGGCATGGCGGCAATACGCGGGATTCAAGGCGTCGTCATGATGCACCACGACGTGGCCATCACGACTGAGGTGAACGTCGAGCTCGGCGCCTTCGGCTCCCAGGTCGATGGCATTGGTAAACGCGGCCAGGGTGTTTTCCACGCGCAAGCCGGCGCCGCCGCGGTGTGCGATCAGTTTCATGCCTGCAGTCTCCCATGTTGATTGCGATGGCATGTCCGGGCGATTGATTCAGCCTCGGCTCCGGTAGGCATTGCCGAGACGTTCGAGGGCAGCGGCGAGCACATGGGTCGGCGTGGCCAGGTTGATGCGCTCGAAGCCGGCGCCGTCTTCGCCAAAGACCTTGCCCTCATCCAGAAACAGATACGCCTCTCGTGTATTGATGCGCTCCAGTTCGTCGGCGTCGATGCCCAGCGGACGAAAGTCGATCCATTGCAGATAGGTGCCTTCCAGATCGAACACGTGCAGTTGCGGAAAGTGTTCGGCAAACCAGCGCTTGACCAGGGCGTGGTTGTGCGCGATCAGCTCGACGAACCCGGCCAGCCAAGCCTCGCCCCTGGTATAGGCCAGCTCGCACGCGGCGTAACCGAGCGTGGTCAGGAAAAAGATGCCGGTCGCGTCCTGCTCGGCGGCAAAGCGCGCGCGCAGGGCTTTATCTGAAACGATGATGTTGCTGGCGCCCATGCCGGCCAGGTTGAATGATTTGCTGGGTGCGGTGCAGGTGATGGTGCGCTTGGCGATGTCCTCGCCGAGCGTGGCCATCACGGTGTGCCGGTGGCCGGGCATGACCAGATCGAAGTGGATCTCGTCGCTGATCAGGACCAGATCGTGGTCGATGACGATGCGCGCGACCTTTTCAAGCTCGTCGCGCGTCCACACGCGGCCGGTGGGGTTGTGCGGGCTGCAGAACAGCAACACCTTGTTGCGTGGCTCGCGCGCCAATTGTTCCAGATGTTCGAAGTCGATGCGGTACTGGCCGTCGACGATCTTCAGTGGATTGCGCGCCAGCTCGCGCTGGTTGTACTTGAGTGCCATGTAGAACGGGTAGTACGCCGGAGTCTGCATGATCACGCCGTCGCCCGGCGCGGTGCAGGCTTTGATGGCGGCGAAAAATCCCGGGACCACGCCTGGCGACTGGCGAATCCATTCCGGGCGGACGTCCCACCCGTGGCGGCGCCGCATCCAGCCGGTCACCGCGTCGACATAGGACGTGGTCGGTTGCGTGTAACCCAGCACGGACTCGTCCAGACATTGCTTGAGGCCGTCGATGATCTCGGGTGCATTGCGGATATCCACATCCGCCACCGACAAGGGCGCGATGCCGGCGGGCACCTCGGGATTGATTTCCTTCATCGCTTCCCACTTGGCCGAGCCGTGGGCGGAACGGTCGACGAGGGTAGTGAAATCGTACTGCGGCATGGTGCTCCCGGCATGTGGTCGTCACGCCAGTCTACCGCGCCAGGCGGGTGTAATTGGCGGCTCTCGCGGACCACAGCCATGCAACCGCGCGGGTCGGGTTGAGCCGCAGGCGTAACCCGACATGCGTGTCGCTCCGCACCATGTCGGGTTGATGAAGCCAACCCGACCTACGTAATTTGCGGCGCTCGCTGCGAGTAGCCGAGCAGGCCGGGCATTGCCCGGCAGGTCAGTGATCGAACTGAAGCGTCGCCGCGGCCATGGCGGCATCACCGTGAATCGTTGTCAGCTTGTCCGCTTGCAGACCCGCGCGCGCTTCCGACAACGCCTGCTTGACCTTGCCGTGGAGCTCGGCATTGATGACCGTGTCGCTCAATGCACCATCGCCCTGACCCTTGCACGGGTTGCCGGCAGAGGCGTCGAAACCCTTGCCGCCGGGCCCGACCAGGCAATTGACGACGTGATGCAGGTGCGTGTGCGCCTTGGCGACCGTTTCGGCATTTTGCGCCATCAATGCGTGCGCATGTGCCGTGGCGACCTCCTGATGTGCCGGTCCGTTTTGCGCGAACGCGGCGAACGCCATCCCGCTGGCAAACACTCCGACCGTGGTGGCGATCAGCAACTTGTTCATCATTACCTCCCATCCAGTTGTCGTATCGAGTGTGCTTCAGCCTACGCCGACCGGCATGAACGAGCGTGAGGTGGCGGCGGACGAGTTCAGTCGTTGTTTACCGTGAGACGGCCGCGAACGCGCCGATCGACCTGTCTGCGGCCCTTCGGAGAGCCCGGCAGCGCGTGCTTTGGGTGTTGCCCATTTCATGGCACGCAAGTATCATTCGCCTCTTGGTGACCCGACGGCCACGCTGTTTCGGGGTGGCCGGTGGCCAGGACACATGCAAGTGTCGGCCACGAGAACTTTCTTTGACGAGAAAGCCTCCTCGGGAGGCTTTTTTGTTGGACGCAGGATGCCATGCGTTTCGGCGTGACTCCAACGGATTGGCGTTGCCTCGGGGCCGGTTTGCAAGGAAGAACGCGCTGCAAGGCGTGGTGAACATGGGCGTTTGGCCCTTTTTTTGTTTGCGCGACACGATTCGGAGACATTTTGGATACACACGCATTGGCCCAACGCTTCAGCCAGGTTCTGGTCGGTCTCGACCTCGACTGCGCCGGAGTGGAATGGATGCCCTCGCAGGGGCAGGGGACCTTGCGCGTGTATATCGAGTGTGCCGACCGTGAAGTGGACATTGACGATTGCGAGTCGGCCAGCCGGGAGCTGTCGGCCATGCTTGATGTCGAGGATCCGATATCCGGTCATTACACGCTGGAAGTGTCCTCGCCGGGCCTGGATCGGCCGCTGTTCACGGTCGAGCAGTTCGCGCGCTTTGCCGGCAGCGAGGTCAAGCTCGTGTTGTCGGTGCCGCGCGACGGACGCCGCCGCTTCCGTGGCCGCATCGAGGGCGTGGAAGAGCAGGACATCCTGATGCAGCTTGATGACGGCAACGCCCTGCGCATCGAGCATGCCGCGGTGGAAAGTGCGCGGATCGTGCCCGACTGGGTGGCCCTGGGCCTGGCGCCGCAGCCGAAGCCCGGAAGCGGGAATGGCGGTGGGCGCAAGCGCAGCAAGAAAAAGACGGGTTGAAACAGACAACGGGCGCCCGGGCGCCTGCGGAGACGTGACGATGAGCAAAGAACTGTTGCTGGTGGCCGATGCGGTAGCGAACGAAAAGGACGTGCCGCTGGATACCATCTTCGAGGCACTGGAAGCGGCGTTGGCGTCGGCGGCCAAGAAACGTTGGCCGGACGAGGATGCCGATGTGCGTGTGTCCATCGATCGCGACAGCGGCGAGTACGAAACCTTTCGTCGCTGGGAAGTGGTGGCCGACGACGTCGAGATGGAATCGCCGTATCGCCAGATTCGTCTGATGGACGCCGTCGACGAGCGCGAAGGCGCCGAGGTCGGTGAGTACATCGAGGAGCAGGTCGAGAACGCCAAGTTCGGGCGCATTGCCGCGCAGGCCGCCAAGCAGGTGATCGTGCAGCGCGTGCGCGAGGCCGAGCGTGCCCAGGTGGTCGAGGCCTACGAGGACCGCGTCGGCGAGTTGCTGACCGGTATCGTCAAGCGTGTCGAGCGTGGCAACGTGTTCCTGGACCTGGGTGCCAATGCCGAGGCTTTCGTGCCGCGCGACAAGTCGATCCCGCGCGAGCCGGTGCGCGTCGGCGACCGCCTGCGTGGTTATCTCTACGAAGTGCGTTCGGAAGTCCGCGGGCCGCAGTTGTTCGTGTCGCGTACCGCGCCCGAATTCATGATCGAGCTGTTCAACCTGGAAGTGCCGGAAGTCGGCCAGGGCCTGGTCGAAATCAAGGATTGTTCGCGCGACCCCGGCGATCGCGCCAAGATTGCCGTGATTGCGCACGACACGCGCACCGATCCCATCGGCGCCTGCATCGGCATGCGTGGTTCGCGCGTGCAGGCCGTGTCCAACGAGCTCAACGGCGAGCGCGTGGACATCATCCTGTGGAACGAGAACCCGGCGCAGTTCGTCATCAACGCGATGGCGCCGGCCGAAGTGCAGTCGATCATCATGGATGAGGAAAAGCACTCCATGGACATCGCCGTGGCCGAAGACAAACTGTCCCAGGCCATCGGTCGTGGCGGCCAGAACGTGCGTCTGGCCAGCAAGCTGACTGGCTGGCAGCTCAACGTGATGACCCAGGATGCCGTGGAAGCCAAGAGCGAGGCCGAACAGCAGGCCGCGCTGGAGTTGTTCATGGACAAGCTCGAGGTCGATCAGGAAATCGCCGGCATTCTGGTGCAGGAAGGTTTTTCCAGCGTCGAGGAAATCGCCTACGTGCCCAGCGCCGAGTTGCTGGCCGTGGAAGGTTTCGACGAGGACATCGTCGAGGAGCTGCGTTCGCGCGCCCGCGACGCCTTGCTGACCGCGGCGCTGGCCGTCGAGGAAGACGTCGACGAGCACCAGCCGTCCGAAGACCTGCTGGCGCTCGAAGGCATGGACGAATCGCTGGCCTACACATTGGCCGGTCGTGGCGTGATTACCGCTGACGACCTGGCGGATCTGGCCGTTGACGAAATCATTGATATCGACGGCATGGACGAAGAACGTGCCGCTGCCCTGATCATGGCTGCGCGTGCACCGATGATCGCGCGCCTGGAGCAGGGCGGCTGACGTTTGCGGCACGCCCCGGACGGGCGTGCCGGAAAGGCGCAAGCCTTTCGCCACGGATGGTCTCCCCGTTCGGCCCTGGCCGATACGGAGCAGTGAACGCAAAGATGCGGAGAGAAAGAGAACTATGTCGGACGTCACCATCAAGCAATTGGCCAAGCTCCTCGGCACGCCTGCGGAAAAGCTGCTGGCGCAGCTGGGCGAGGCGGGCATGCAGTTCTCGGATCCCGATGACGTGGTAAGCAATGACGAAAAGTCGCGCTTGCTGACGTACTTGCGCAGCAATCACGGCAAGGGCGGGGCGGAAGCCGGGGACAAGGACGCGGGCCCGCGCCAGATCACCCTGCGCCGACGCAAGGTCAGCGAACTGAAAGTCTCCTCGGGCAGTGGCCGCGGTCGCGGCGCCACGTCCAAGACCGTCAATGTCGAAGTGCGCGCGCGGCGAACCTACGTCAAGCGCGGTTCGATTGCGGACGACGAAACGGCGGCCAGCGAGCGCGAGATCGCGCAACAAAAGCTGCGCGAATCGCAGGAGCTGCGCGAGCGCGAGGAAGCCGAGCGCGAGGAACACAAGCGCCGCCGCGAGGACGAGGCACGCGCCAAGGCCGAGCAGCAATCCCGCGAAGAAGCCGAAGCCCTGGCCGCGAAGGCCGCGGCTGAATCGGCGGCGCCGGAAGCCGGGACCGAGGCCGAGGCAACACCGGAAGAGCCTGCTGCGGCACCTGCTCCGGAGGCTGAAGCGGAAACCAGCCTCGAAACCGAGAGCGAGACGGAAAGCGCCGCCGACACAGCGGCCGAAACACCTGCCGAAACGCCGTCCGAAGCCGACACGGAAACCACCGAAAAACCGCAAGGCAAAAGCAGCGGAGCGGGCGATGCCTGGAGCACGCCGGTCATGCCGCGTCTGCACGAGCGACGCAAGCGCCGCGAGAAGCCGGCGGCGGCCAAGCGTGCGTCAGCGCCCGCACCCGCTTCCGCGCCGGAGCCGGCGCAGCCCGCGTCTGCGCCGTCACGCGGCGGACGTCGCGACCGCCCGCAGGGACGCGACGGAGAAAACGGCGATCGCAGCAAGCGGCATGCTGGCGGCAAGCTACACCTCAGCGCCAGCGAGCGCGCGCGCCGTTCCAGTGGCGGCGGACGCCGTCGCAATCGTGGCGCGGCCCGTGCTCCGGCGGCGAGCGGCGCCCACGGTTTTTCCAAGCCGACGGCACCGGTGGTGCGCGAAGTGGCCATTGGCGACGCCAACGTGGTCAGCGACCTGGCACAGAAAATGGCCGTCAAGGGCGCCGAGGTGGTCAAGGCATTGTTCAAGATGGGCGTGATGGCGACGATCAACCAGACCATCGATCACGACACCGCCGAGCTGGTGGTCGAGGAACTCGGCCACACGGTGGTCGAAGCCGAAGACAAGGGCGCCGAGGCCACGTTGCTGGAGCAGACCGCATCCGTGGATGACAGCGGCGAGAAGGAGACGCGTCCGCCGGTGGTGACCATCATGGGTCACGTCGATCACGGCAAGACCTCGTTGCTTGATCACATCCGCCGTACCAAGGTTGCTTCGGGCGAGGCCGGTGGCATCACGCAGCACATCGGTGCTTATCACGTGACCACCGACAAGGGCGTGATCACGTTCCTCGATACGCCGGGGCATGCGGCGTTCACCTCGATGCGAGCCCGTGGTGCGCAGTCGACTGATGTCGTGGTGCTGGTGGTGGCCGCCGACGACGGCGTCAAGCCGCAGACGGTCGAGGCCATCAAGCATGCGCGCGCCGCCAATGTGCCGTTGATCGTGGCGGTCAACAAGATCGAC
This sequence comes from Oleiagrimonas sp., assembly GCA_035690885.1. GTDB lineage: Bacteria > Pseudomonadota > Gammaproteobacteria > Xanthomonadales > Rhodanobacteraceae > Oleiagrimonas. Next base: position 12,972 of record DASSKC010000124.1, read on the forward strand.
AAGGACGGCGCCAACATCGACAACGTCAAACAAGGTCTGGCCGGACACGAAGTCGTGCCCGAAGACTGGGGTGGCGATGTGCAGTTCGTGCCGCTGTCGGCCAAGACCGGGCAGGGCATCGACGATCTGCTCGACGCGATTTCGTTGCAGGCCGAAGTGATGGAACTCAAGGCCGTGGTCGATGGCCGCGCCTCGGGTACCGTCATCGAGTCGCGCCTGGACCGCGGCCGTGGTCCGGTGGCGACCGTGCTGGTCCAGCAAGGTACCTTGTCCAAGGGCGACTTCGTCGTGTGCGGGATCGAGTACGGTCGCATGCGCGCGCTCATCGACGAGAACGGCAAGCAGACCGACAGCGCCGGTCCGTCGATTCCGGTGCAGGTGCTGGGTTTGTCCAGCGTGCCCGACGCCGGCGACGACTTCGTCGTGGTGGCCGACGAGAAGCTGGCCAAGCAGGTCGCCGAGGAACGTGCCGAGCGCCGTCGCGAGACGCGCCTGGTCGGCAAGGCCAACCGTCTGGAAGACATCATGGCGCAGATGGGCAAGGGCGAAGCCCAGCAGGTGCTCAACATCGTGGTCAAGGCCGACGTCCAGGGCTCGGCCGAGGCGCTGCGCGAATCGCTCAGCGAGATCGGCAACGAGAACGTCAAGGTCAACGTGATCTCGGCCGGCGTCGGTGGCATCACCGAGTCGGACGCCACGCTGGCATCGGCGTCCAAGGCGCTGGTGATCGGCTACAACGTGCGCGCCGACGCGTCGGCACGCAAGGTGGTGGAAACCAATGGCGTCGACCTGCGTTACTTCTCGATCATCTACGATGTCATCGATCAGGTGACCCAGGCGGCTTCCGGCCTGCTCGGCAACGAGATCCGCGAGGACATCATCGGCACCGCCGAGGTCCTGCAGGTGTTCCGCAGCTCCAAGTTCGGTGCCGTCGCCGGCTCCACCGTGATCGAAGGCGTGGTTCGCCACAACAAGCCGATCCGCGTGCTGCGCGACAACACCGTCATCTTCGAGGGCGAGCTGGAATCGTTGCGTCGGCACAAGGACGATGTGGCCGAAGTGCGCGCCGGCACCGAGTGCGGTATTGCCGTCAAGCAGTACGATGACGTCAAGGCCGGCGACCACATCGAGTGCTTCGAGCGCATCGAAGTGGCCAGGACGTTGTAAGCCGTCATGCCTTCACGTGACTTCAAACGCATCGACCGCATCAATGCCGAGCTGCGCCGCGAACTGGGCCAGCTCGTGCATGCGGCCGTGCGTGATCACGGCTTGCCTTCGGTGAGCGTGTGCGATGTCGAGGCGACCAGGGATCTGGACGTGGCCACGGTCTGGGCGACGACGCTCGACCCGGATGACGGCGGTCATGCGGTTGCGGCCTTGAACGACATGGCGCGCGAGTTTCGCCGTGAACTGTCACGCCGCATGCGTCTGCGCCGCGTGCCCGAACTGCGCTTCAAGTACGACGATTCGGTCGACAAGGGCGAGCGCATCGAGACGCTGCTGCGTGAGGAACGGTTGAAGGACGAGGGGCGAGGGACGGGGGACTAGATACGCTCTTCCGGGGGGCTCATAGGGGACTTCCAACGAATTCGCCAATTTGTTCGATCGCTGACCGTCAACTGCCATTGTAGGAGCGGCGGAAGCCGCGATCGGCAATGCCGCAAGGCGTCATTGATCCCGGCGTGATCGGACCCATCGCGGCTTCCGCCGCTCCTACAGCACGTCATCAGCTCCGGCTTTTCTCCATGGCACGCATCCCGAAACGCCCCGTTCACGGCATTCTGCTTCTCGACAAGCCTCGGGGCCTGAGCTCCAACGAGGCGCTGCAGGCTTGCCGTCGCGTGTTTCGTGCGGCCAAGGGCGGGCATACCGGAAGTCTGGACCCGATGGCCACGGGCATGTTGCCGTTGTGCTTTGGCGAGGCGACGAAGATCGCCGGCTTGTTGCTGGGCTCGTGCAAGGCTTACGAGGCCGAATGCCTGCTCGGCGTGACCACCAATACCGATGACGCCGAGGGTGAAGCGACTGTCATGCGTCCCGTGCCCGATCTTGACGACGAAGCGTTGCGTGAGGCTTTGCAGCAATTCGTTGGGCACATCGAGCAGGTGCCACCGGCCCATTCGGCGCTCAAACGCGATGGTGTGCGCATGTACGAGCGTGCGCGCCGGGGTGAAACCGTGGAGATCCAGCCGCGCGGCGTGGATGTTCACGCCATTGACTGGCTGGGCCGGGATGGACCGCGGCTCCGTTTTCGCGTCACGTGTGGCTCGGGGACCTACATCCGCAGCCTGGCGCGTGACCTGGGTGAAAAACTCGGTTGCGGCGCCCATCTCACGGCGTTGCGCCGGCAATGGGTGGATCCGTTCCATGAACCGGTCATGGTCACGCTGGATGCGCTCCAGGCGTTGTCCGGTCGGTTCAACCAACTTGACCGATTGTTGTTGCCGGTCGATGCGGGGTTGGCCGAGTTGCCGGCGGCCTGCCTGGACGAGGCGCAGAGCGTCGCGCTGCAACACGGTCAACCCGTACAGCCCGCATCGGAGCTGGCACCGGGCCGTTGTCGGGCCTATGCCGCGGACGGTCGCCTGCTGGCTTTGGCCGAGGTGCGAGGCGATCGACGGCTGCATGTCGTGCGCGGCTTCCATCTGCCGACGCCCGCGGCATCGGCAAACCCTTGATTCGCGCTTGTTGTCACGGCCACCGGCCCGCTACAATACGCGCTTGTCCCAGTGAATTTAATCGACTTCACGGGGTTTGCGCAGACCCATCCCGGGCAAATTCATCCCGGGGGTGAATCCGCGCAAGCCTCGTGCATTTTGTCATTTGAGGAATCGAAGCATGTCCCTGACGGTTGAACAGACCAGCAAAATCATCGCCGATTACGGTCGCGCCCCCAACGACACCGGCTCGCCGGAAGTCCAGGTGGCGCTGCTGACGGCCCGCATCGCCGAGCTGACCGAGCATTTCAAGACGCACAAGCAGGATCACCATTCGCGTCGCGGCCTGCTCAAGCTGGTCAATCAGCGCAAGCGCCTGCTCGGTTACCTGAAAAAGAGCGACAGCAGCCGCTACCAGACGTTGATCGAACGCCTCGGCCTGCGCCGCTGATAGTCACAGTCGAGGAGAATCGAAAAATGGCGAAAGTAACCAAGTCGTTCCAGTACGGCAATCACGAAGTCAAGCTGGAGACGGGCGAAATCGCCCGTCAGGCATCCGGTGCAGTGATCGTGTCCATGGGTGGCACCAGCGTGCTGGTGGCCGCCGTGGCTGCCGACAAGGCACGCGAGGGTCAGAGCTTTTTCCCGCTGACCGTCGACTACAAGGAAAAATTCTATTCCGCCGGTCGCATTCCCGGCGGTTTTTTCAAGCGTGAAGGGCGTCCGACCGAAAAGGAAACGCTGACCTCGCGCCTGATCGATCGTCCGATCCGCCCGCTGTTTCCGGCCGGCTTCAAGAATGAAGTGCAGGTCGTGGCCACGGTGATGTCGCTGGATCCGGAAATCGACGGTGACATTCCCGCCCTGATCGGTGCCTCCGCCGCACTGACCCTGGCCGGCGTGCCGTTCAGCGGCCCGATCGGCGCCGCCCGTGTCGGTTACGCCAACGGCGAATACGTGCTCAACCCGACCGCCACCGAGCTGGAAACCTCCGAACTGGATCTGGTCGTCGCCGGTACCGCCAACGCGGTGCTGATGGTCGAGTCCGAAGCCAAGCTGCTGTCCGAAGAGACCATGCTCGGCGCGGTCACCTTTGGCCACACCCAGATGCAGGCCGCCATCAACGCCATCAACGAGCTGGCCGCCGAAGCCGGTCGCAAGGACTTCCACTGGGAAGCCCCGGCCACCGACGAGTCGCTGGAAAGCGCGGTCAAGGCCGCCGTCGGCAACCGTCTGGAAGAAGTCTTTCACATCCAGGACAAGCTCGAGCGTCGCGACGCCAAGAAGGCGCTGGAAGCCGACGTCACCGCATCGCTGGCCGAGCAGATCGAAGCCAACGGTTGGGACGGCGCCGCCATCGGCAAGGTGTTCGGCGACATCGAATACCACGCCCTGCGCGACGGCGTGCTGAAGACCAAGCAGCGCATCGACGGTCGCGGTCTCGAAGACGTGCGCCCGATCACCGTGCGCACCGGTGTGCTCGAGCGCACCCATGGTTCGGCCCTGTTCACCCGTGGCGAGACCCAGGCGATCGTCGCGATCACGCTGGGCACCAAGCGTGACGCGCAGATCGTCGACGCGCCGGTGGGCGAGTCCAAGGACCCGTTCCTGTTCCATTACAACTTCCCGCCGTATTCGGTCGGCGAGTGCGGCCGCATGATGGGCCCCAAGCGCCGCGAGATCGGCCATGGCCGTCTGGCCAAGCGTGGCGTCCAGGCCGTCAAGCCGGACATGGAAAGCTTCCCGTACGTGGTCCGCGTGGTGTCGGAAATCACCGAATCCAACGGTTCCTCGTCGATGGCTTCCGTGTGTGGTGCTTCGTTGGCCATGATGGACGCCGGCGTGCCGTTGACCGCACCGGTCGCGGGTATCGCCATGGGCCTGGTCAAGGAAGGCGACGACTACGTCGTGCTGACCGACATCCTGGGTGACGAAGATCACCTGGGTGACATGGACTTCAAAGTGGCCGGTAGCCGTGACGGTGTTACGGCCTTGCAGATGGACATCAAAGTCACCGGCATTACCGGCGACATCATGCGCGAAGCGCTGGCCGAAGCCCACCAAGCGCGCCAGCACATCCTCGGCGAGATGGAAAAGGTCATCGCTTCCCCGCGTCAGGAAATGTCCGAATACGCGCCGCGCATCACTACCATCAAGATCAACCCCGACAAGATCCGCGACGTGATCGGCAAGGGTGGATCCACCATCCGTTCCATC